>NZ_SJUQ01000011.1:0-83702 GCF_004337045.1 Exiguobacterium sp. SH5S4 | reverse complement strand
TCATTCCGTCGACTTCCCCCCGAAGGGTTCCGTCGATTTCCTGCGCTCGACTTGCATGTATTAGGCACGCCGCCAGCGTTCGTCCTGAGCCAGGATCAAACTCTCCAAAGAATTTGATATAGCTCTTGAAAATGACGAAGCTTGCGCTTCAATCAAAACTTGTAAAACTTTTTTTGCCTCATCGTTCAGTTTTCAAAGTTCGTCTGCCGCTCTTAGCGACTCATTAATAATAGCATCTGTGATTATATTCGTCAACTATAAAAATAAAATATTTTGAAAGAATAATATCTAGCGTATTCTTTCGACGGCACTATATAGAAGGAACACGCTAGACGGTTACTGAAAAGCGACGATTCGAACCTCATCAAGTTGAGATAAATCGTATGTTTCTTGTGTTGGTTCAGAGATTACGACCGGTTGTTCCACGCTCGGCGTGTAGCATTGAATCGTTCCGCGCACACCGCTACTCAGTAAGACAGTCCGTCCTACTTCGTAAAAGCCAAGCAGTGTAGCTAAGAGCGTCAACGCTTCCCCATCGTATGCCTCATTTTGCCACATATAAAAATAAGCCTCTTCTGGTGTCAACGCTTCTCTGAACGTACGTGGGGCTGTCAATTGGCAGAATCGGTCGGCGACGATGAACAACGGTGATGCAGGATGAAGGGCTCGTTCTTCTAACCGACTCGGAAAACCTGACCCGTCTAAACGCTCATGATGTTCGGCAATCAATTTACCGACCCTGGCTCTAAGTGTCTGATCTTGCGGTAACATCGTAAGCGAGACGAGCGGGTGCTGATACAATAGCTCTCGTTCCATTTTTGTGAAATAGCGCATGTGGGACCATTTTCGTATTTTAGCGTAGCTCGCATCTGCGAAATAAGAAGCAACACCATAATCGAATTGAATGCGGTGTTCGTCTCCTCGGTATTTCGATAGCGTCTTGGCTACTAAAGCTCGATAAATCGCATGATGAATCACATGATTTTTTCGAAGTGGTTGATTCGTAAAGAACGTGACGACGGCCGATAGCGGATATTCACGTTTGAACAGTTGATGGACGAATTCAAGCGCTTCGTAAGGGTTGGGGGCAATCCGTTCTTCCCATTGATTGTAATGCCGTTCGTATTGGAGCACTTTTGCACATAGATCGATTTCCTCGTCGCGGGTAAGATGGCGACATTCGACCGGAGCAACATCAATGGCTCCTACCTTTAAAAAACGGAGCAAGCGTAAATGTTCGTTTGTCAGTTTCGTTCCTGCCTCTAACGAAGAAACTGACGTCAAAAGCGTCATCCCAACGTGAACGTTTGAAATGGCAAGTCGCATGCTCATCCCTCCTGATTATATGAAAAAAGGTCGAACGGAAGCACCGTTCAACCTTTTCGTCTTACTCAGTCTCTTCAGACGATGGGCCAACTTCGGGTGCTTCATCAACAAACCCATTCTCCACATCAACTGTCGATTCCTCTTCTAATTCATCTTCTAATTCATCTTTTTTCAGTTTAGCAATTGTCGCCAAGCGGTCGCCATCTTCGATATTCATGACTTTAACACCGCGCGTGCTACGCCCCATTTGCGAAATTGTTTGGGCATCGATTCGAATCGCGACACCGAGCTCGGTCATGAGCATGATGTCATCATCTTCATCGACTACGCGCATCCCGACGACAGTTCCGCGGTCTGTCTTGATTCCGATAATTCCAGAACCGCCTCGACCTTGTGTCCGGAATTGTTCCATCGCTGTGCGTTTGCCGTATCCTTTTTCCGTGATGATGAGCACGTCTTGTGTCGGGCGTACAATTTCCATCGAAACGACTCGATCATCATCCTTCTTCAATCGAATCGCACGTACACCGCGAGCCGTACGGCCCATCGAACGGACCTCACCTTCGAGCGGGAAGCGAATCGACATCCCGGCGTGTGTCACAATCAACATCTCGTCGTCGCTCTTCGCTAGACGTACAGTAACGAGCTCATCGCTATCGTTCAAGCTGATGGCACGCAATCCGTTTTTGTTGATGCGGGCATAGGCAGAAAGCGGTGACCGTTTGACAAGTCCGTGCTTCGTGATAAACACGAGTGACAATTGCTCATCAGCCACTTCTTCTTCTTCTTCTGAACCTTCACCAGCGTCCTCAACGATGGCTTTGTCCGCCAAATAGCTATTAAAGTCGACCGGGATCATCGTTTCGACCTTCTCACCCTTATCGACTTGGAGTAAGTTGATAATCGGCATCCCTTTCGCGGTTCGGCTCATCTCAGGAATCTCATATCCTTTCAAGCGGAACACGCGACCGAAGTTCGTGAAGAACAAGATCGTATCGTGCGTTGAAGCAGATAAGAGGCGCAATACGAAGTCTTCGTCATTCGTACCCATTCCTTGTTTCCCTCGACCGCCGCGACGTTGTGTGCGATACGAGTCACTCGGAATCGATTTGATGTAGCCTTCGCTCGTCAGTGCGATCATCATGTCCCGAACCGGGATCAAATCCTCATCCTCAAGCTCGATGATGTCGGTACGAATCACCGTACGACGTGCATCGCCGTAACGCTCTTTGATTTCAGTCAACTCATTGCGAATGATTTCGAGAAGGAGTTCCTCATCCCCTAAAATCGCACGCAATTCTTCGATCAACGTACGGATCTCGCGATACTCGCCTTCGATCTTCTCGCGTTCAAGACCGGTCAACCGTTGGAGACGCATATCGAGAATGGCTTGTGTCTGCTCTGTTGATAGTCCGAAGCGAGCAATCAATTTCTCACGGGCCTCGTCACCGGTCCGCGTGCTGCGGATGATGGCGATGACTTCATCGAGGTGGTCGAGCGCGACACGGAGACCTTCGAGAATATGCGCACGCGCTTCTGCCTTATCGAGGTCGAACTGCGTCCGGCGCCGAACGACTTCTTTTTGGTGTTCGATGTAATAATAGATCGCTTGTTTCAAGTTGAGCGTTTTCGGACGTCCTCCGACGAGCGCGAGCATGTTCACCCCAAACGTCGTTTGCATCGGCGTCTGTTTATACAAGTTGTTCAAAATGACGCTTGCGTTCGCATCGCGGCGTACCTCGATGACGACGCGCATTCCGTTTCGGTCCGACTCGTCACGAAGGTCTGTGATGCCCTCGATTTTCTTGTCGCGAACTAGGTCAGCAATCTTTTCAACGAGACGGGCCTTGTTCACTTGATACGGAATTTCATGGATGAGGATGCGTTCACGGCCGTTCTTCAACACTTGGATCTCGGCTTTCGCGCGCATCGTGATCGATCCGCGACCTGTCTCATACGCCCGGCGAATACCGCTGCGTCCTAAAATCTCACCAGACGTCGGAAAGTCCGGACCCGGAATGTACTGCATGAGCTCTGAAATCGTGATGTCCGGATTGTGCGTGAGCGCAAGCACGCCATCGATTACTTCGTTCAAGTTATGTGGTGGTACGTTCGTCGCCATCCCGACCGCGATCCCGCTCGTACCATTGACGAGGAAGTTCGGGAAACGGGCCGGCATAACGACTGGTTCTTTCTCTTCACCATCAAAGTTTGCTTGATAGTCAATCGTGTTTTTACCAATATCGCGCACGAGTTCCATCGCGATTTTCGACATCCGGGCTTCCGTGTAACGCATTGCCGCTGCCGAGTCTCCATCGACGGACCCGAAGTTTCCGTGGCCATCAACGAGTTCGTAGCGATAACTGAAGTCTTGTGCCATCCGAACCATCGTCTCGTAAACAGCTGAATCACCGTGTGGGTGATACTTACCGATGACGTCCCCGACGACACGGGCAGACTTCTTATGGGGCTTGTCGGCACGAATCCCGAGCTCGTTCATCGCGTAAAGGATACGGCGGTGAACCGGCTTGAGACCATCTCGTACGTCCGGGAGGGCACGCGACACGATGACGCTCATCGCGTAGTCCATGAACGACGTCCGCATCTCTTGGCTAATATTTATATCCTTGATATTTTCTTGTTCTGCCATTCGTTATTGCCTACCCTTCTTTTTAAATATCGAGGTTTTTCACGTAGTGTGCGTGTGACTGGATAAAGTCACGGCGCGGCTCGACATTGTCGCCCATGAGCGTCTCAAAGACCTCATCTGCCTCGATGGCGTCTTGAAGGTCGACACGAAGCATCGAGCGAGACTCTGGATTCATCGTCGTGCTCCAAAGTTGTTCCGGGTCCATCTCACCGAGACCCTTGTAGCGCTGTACACTATAGCGCGCGTTCTCAGGAAGTCGTTTGATTGCTTCTTGGAGTTCGCGGTCGTTTTGGACGTAAACAATCTCTTTACCATGTTTTACACCGTAGAGTGGCGGCTGGGCGATGTAGACGTAGCCGCTCTCAATAAGTGGCCGCATGTAACGATAGAAGAACGTCAGCAACAGTGTCCGGATGTGGGCACCATCGACGTCGGCATCGGTCATGATGATCAACTTATGGTAACGCGCCTTGCCGAGATCGAATTCGTCGGCGATCCCGGTCCCAAGTGCCGTGATGATTGTCCGAACTTCTTGGTTGGCTAAGATTTTATCGAGTCTTGCTTTCTCGACGTTGATGATCTTACCTCGGATTGGCAAAATCGCTTGGAAATGACGGTCGCGTCCTGACTTGGCTGATCCACCGGCCGAGTCACCCTCGACGATGTACAGTTCAGATTTCGATGCGTCCTTCGATGAACAGTCGGCCAGCTTACCTGGCAACGAGCTGACTTCAAGGATGCCTTTACGACGTGTCATTTCACGGGCGCGTTTGGCCGCGAGGCGGGCACGGGCTGCCATGAGCCCTTTGTCGACGATGAGTCGGCCGACCGACGGGTTCTCAAGCAAGAACTGTTCGAACGTCTCGCTAAAGAGTGAATCTGTCACCGTACGGGCGTCAGCGTTACCGAGCTTCGTCTTCGTCTGTCCCTCGAACTGCGGTGACGGGTGTTTGACCGAGACGATCGCGGTCATCCCTTCACGCACGTCGTCGCCGGAAAGACTGCCATCAGCCTCTTTCATCAATCCAAAGCGTTTGGCGTAATCGTTGATCGCCCGTGTCAGTGCCGTTTTGAACCCGGTCTCGTGCGTCCCGCCTTCGTGTGTCGGAATGTTGTTTGTGAACGAGTAAATATTGCTAGAGAACCCTTCGTTGTACTGCAGCGCGATTTCTACTTCGATCCCGTCTTTCGTACCGTGTACATAAACCGGCTCATCGTGGATCGAAGACTTCGAACGGTTCAAATGCTCGACGTAAGACTTGATCCCGCCTTCGTAACAATAGTTTCGCTCAATCGTTTCGTCGCCCCGCTCATCTTTTGCGACGATGCGAAGTCCTTTGTTCAAGAAAGCAAGTTCACGCAAGCGCGTTGCTAGAAGATCAAAATCGTATTCGAGTGTTTCGTCGAAGATGTCTCCATCTGGGAAGAAACGAACCGTCGTACCGGTCGTGTCTGTCGTACCGACAATCTCGAGCTCACCTTGAGGGGCGCCGCGTTTGAACGCTTGATAGTAGACGTTACCGTTTCGGCGTACGAATACTTCGAGTTTCTTCGACAAGGCGTTAACGACGGACGCCCCGACTCCGTGCAAACCACCCGACACTTTATATCCACCGCCGCCAAATTTACCTCCGGCGTGGAGAACGGTGAAGATGACTTCAACGGCAGGACGTCCTGTCTTTTTCTGAATGTCAACCGGAATCCCCCGGCCATCATCTTCGACAACGACAGAGTTGCCTGGTTCGATCGTCACGGTAATCGTTTCACAATGACCGGCGAGCGCTTCATCAATCGAGTTGTCGACGACTTCCCACACTAAGTGGTGGAGCCCGCGCGAACCCGTCGAACCGATATACATCCCTGGGCGTTTACGAACGGCTTCTAACCCTTCAAGCACTTGAATCTGATCGGCACCGTAATCTTGCATTTGTTTTTCATTTTCGTTACTCATCGGTTTCATTCACCTACTATACATGAATTGGTGTTCATAAGGATTGGTCGTACGTTAGACAGATTCCGTCTCAACTTTACCTTGTTTCACGTGAAACAACTTGGCTTGTTGAATCGTTTCGTGAGCAATTCCATCGATATTGGTCGTCGTAATAATCGTTTGGACTTTCTGCCCCATCGTATCAAGCAGATGGGTTTGGCGATGATCATCTAATTCAGATAAGACGTCGTCTAACAACAGCAGCGGATACTCCCCGACCTCTTCGTGGATCAGTTCAATCTCCGCTAGTTTTAACGACAAGGCCGCCGTGCGTTGCTGGCCCTGTGAACCGAACGTTTGGACGTTCCGATCATTGACGTACAGTTCGAAGTCGTCGCGATGGGGACCGAACAAGGTCACACCTCTTCTTCGTTCGTTCTCTCTTATTTTATCAAACTTTTGCCGATACGTTTCAAACATCTGTTCTTTCGTGTGACGTTCTTTTTGAAACGTGTCCGAGACGTATTGAATCGTCAACGTTTCTAAGTTCCGAGTGATTCCTGCATGGATCGGTCCGGCCCATTTCTCGAGTTGATCGATAAAATGGTGGCGCCTGGAGACGATTTTGACGGCAAGCTCAATCAGTTGGTCGGTGAGCACTTCGAGCAATGTCTCGTCCCCACCTTTGATCGACAGTTGTTTTAAAAATGCATTCCGTTGCTTCAGTGTTTTCAAATACTGATTCAAGTCATGTAAGTAAATCGGACTGACTTGTCCGATTTCCATATCTAAAAAACGTCTTCTTCCTTGAGGGCTGCCTTTGACGATTGCAAGATCTTCTGGCGCGAACAAGACGACGTTGAACGCTCCGACGTAGTCACTGAGCCGTCGTTGCTCGAGGTGGTTCAGTTTCGCTTTTTTCCCTTTCGGAGAAAAGCTCAGCGACTGTACCGTTTCACCGGTACGTTTATGGATCCGACCCTCGACGATGGCCGTTTCCGCTTCCCACCCGATCAGTTCACGGTCTTGCGTCGTCCGATGCGACTTTGCGAGCGCAAGTACGTAAATCGATTCGAGCAGATTCGTTTTGCCTTGGGCGTTCTCACCGATGAGAACATTCGTCTGTTCTGAAAAATTTAGCTCAAGGGCTTCGTAGTTGCGGTAGTTTTGCAGTCGAATCGACAATAAGTGCACGTTAGTTCCCCTCGATTTGGAAGTCCCCGTAGCCCTCGACTTCAATCTTGTCTCCGTCGCGGAGTTTACGGCCGCGGCGTTGATCGACCTCGCCGTTCACTTTGATCTCAACGTCTTCCAAAAAGAATTTCGCTTGGCCTCCGCTTGAAATAATATCAGCTAATTTTAAAAATTGTCCGAGTGTTACATACTCGGTCGTAATCGACACTTTTTCCATGTCGTCACTTCCTTTCCTTCATACTTTTCACAAAAAATCGCCATACATATTAGTTTATCGAAAAACGTCGAATAAGGCAAAAATAGGGATGATAAGGTGAAACACCTCATCATCCCCGATTCGCTCCATCTTGATTACGATGTGCGGACTGGCAAAATCAACTGAAGGACACTATCTTGTTCGACCGGACGCAAAATGAACGGGCGCATCGAACCTGTGAATTGAACCTCGATTTCCGTCGCATCGAGCGCACGAAGCGCATCCATGACAAATTTCGAGTTGAACGAAATTTTGAGTTCTTCACCTTCGAGCGATAAGATGCTGACCCGCTCGGACACTTTCCCGACTTCAGGCGAGTGTGAAGAGACTTCGACCGTGTTCGCTTCTTCAGCCACGAACTTGATGACATTGTTGCGATCCGAACGTGCCAACAGCGATGCACGATCAATCGCCTGTAAGAAATCTTTCGCATTCAAACGAACTGCAGTCCGATATTCTTCTGGGATCAAGCGAGACGTATCTGGGTACGCTCCATCAAGAAGACGTGAAAAGAACGAAATGTTTTTCAGACGGAATAGAATCTGTTGGTCCGTCAAGACGATTTCAATCGGCAACTCTTCACGGTCGAGTAATTTCGCGAGCTCATTGAGCGAACGACCAGGTACGACGACGTTTTGGAACGTCAAATCGTCATCTGTTTCAAAACGGGCCCGGCGCAGTGCTAACCGATGGCTATCCGTCGCGACGCATGTCAAAAATCCTTTTTCAGCTGAGAAATTCACACCTGTCAGGACTGGCCGTGTCTCTTGCGACGAGACGGCAAAGCTTGTTTGGCGAATGATCGTCTTCAACAAATCGGCCGGAAGATAGAACCGGCGGTCGCTAGCTAGTTCAGGGAGACGTGGATACTCGTCTGGGTCGAGTCCGTTCAGATGGAACTCCGCTTGACCTGATTCGATACGCGTCATGAAGTTTGGTGAGACTTCGAGTGTGACTTCGTTCGTCGGAAGCTTCTTGACGATTTCACCAAGGAAACGGGCGTTCAAGACGACGCTACCGGCACGTTGGATTTGGATGAGTTCGATTCCACCCTCTTCGACCGGGATCAATCGTTCGATCGAAATTTCCGTATCACTTCCTGTGAGCGTCAATCCATCTGCATGGGCTTCAAGTTTTAATCCTGTCAAAATCGGGATCGTCGTTCTAGAAGCAACAGCTTTTGATACATCTTGTACGGCTTGCATGAATACATCGCGCTGAATCGTTAAGTGCATGTGGATAATTCCTCCTAAGTGAAATGAGTCATATAGTTTAATAATAATAGTATTATTTAAGTCATAATAGTAATAAGGGCTGTGGATAGTGGGGATAACTCACTTGAACAACTGGTGTTGAGCCAATCTGCCTGTGAATAACGTGTGGATAACTCGGCTTGTTTATCCACAGGATATCCACAAGAGGAATGAGACGGTTACGACAGCGCCTTCTTCAATGTTTTAATCGTCTCTTGCATCTCCGGATCATGCTTGAGTAACGTGCTAATCTTCTCATGAGCGTGGATAACTGTAGTGTGATCCCGCCCACCGAACTCTTCTCCGATTTTAGGGAGTGAGCTCTCGGTCATCTCGCGTGATAAATACATCGCGATCTGTCTCGGGAAAGCGAGCGTCTTCGTCCGTTTTTTCGCTTTGAGCTCATCGACCTCGATGTTAAAGTGATGACCGACGATCTCTTGGATGTCACGGATGACAATCTTCTTCGCCTCTTGCACCGGCATGATGTTGTGGAGCGCTTCGGCAGCGACATCAGGGTCAATCGGCCGGGCGACCAGCTTCGCATAGGCGACGACGCGGGTAAGTGCGCCTTCAAGCTCACGAATGTTCGTGTCGATTTGATTCGCGATGTAGAGCATGACGTCATTGGCGATATCAAGCCCTTCAGCTGTCGCTTTCTTCCGTAAAATCGCGATCCGCGTCTCGAGGTCAGGCGGCGTGATATCCGTGATCAGTCCCCATTCGAACCGAGATCGGAGACGATCTTCTAACGTCGGAATCTCTTTAGGCGGCCGATCGCTCGAGATGACGATTTGTTTTTGATCGTTATGGAGCGCATTGAACGTGTGGAAGAACTCTTCTTGCGTCTGTTCTTTCCCGGCCAAGAACTGAATGTCATCTATTAATAGAACATCGATGTTCCGGTAACGGTTACGGAACTCCTCTGTCTTATTGTCGCGGATTGAGTTAATGAACTCATTTGTAAACTTTTCCGACGAAACGTAGGCGATTCGTGCGCCTGGCTTCTGCCCTTTCACGTAATGACCGATCGCATGCATCAAGTGTGTCTTTCCAAGTCCGACTCCCCCATAGATGAAGAGCGGGTTGTAAGCTCTCGCAGGCGCTTCGGCCACAGCCAGTGAGGCAGCGTGGGCAAACCGGTTGCCCGAACCGATGACGAACGTTTCAAAGATATACTTATCGTTTAATTGACCGAGGTTCCCTTCCTCTTTTGATCGTACTGGAACCGGCTGCTCTCTCGTTTCTGTAGCGGCAATCGCTTCTTTTGATCCCTCGGCAGGAGCATACTTGTGCGCTTGCGACTCCTCGATAAAATGAATCTCAAGTCGATTGTTCGTCACTTCCTCAACCGTATCTTGCAGTAATGACAAGTACTGACGTTCGAGCCAAGTGACAATGAAACTAGCGGGTGCAGATACGACGAGTGTCGTTCCCATCAATGAAATTCCTTCCGTTGACTTCAACCACATGTCAAAGCTAGCTTTTGGTGTTCGTTCTTCTTCGTCGATTAGAGATAAAACATTTCTCCAAATCTCGCGAGCATTTTTCAATGAAAGACCTCCTTTACTCACATATTGGCGAAACTTATTCACATGATATACACATTCACTATTCTTATAGTAGAAACTAGGCTTATCCCCAGGAAACAAAAACTGTGGATAACGTTATCCACAAGGTGTTAACTATGGGGATAACAGTTATCCACAGGCTGTGTATATCTCGGAATTGATGAAATATCATCCACGAGTTGTGCACATTTAGTTTAGCAAAATAAAATAGACGTGGCAACGGTTTTTGACATTTATCCACAGATTTAAAAAACAATCCACAGGCACTTATCCACATGCTGTGGACAGTGTGGATAAGCTGTGGATATGTTGTGGATAAACTTAAAGTGAACGAGCCGTCATGAAAAAGTTATGCACAAAAGAGGGAGAAAGAAAATAACGTATTGTTTTTGTAAGAGAAGAAAGTGGAATTTTAAGAAACCACACGTTACAATTGTTGAAAAAGACGGAGTTATACACATATAAGTGTGGATAACTAGGTGGATATGTGGATAAAATGGCTTTATCAAGCTATTTGTAAAGGAATGACGGCTCAAATGTAAAGGTTGCGTCTCGTTTAGTCCCCTATTTTATCGATGTCTAGCCTGATCCGTCTAGCTGGGGAGATCAAGTCCATCGCTGCCAACTATTCGTGCCCGATTCGAAAACCTCTTGAAATGCCATTGACAATCGGTAGAACAGTTTATATAATCTTAAAGACTGCCTTAAATGAAACTATAACTTGCTAATAGAGCGTTAACCTTGAGGAGGTGCTTTAACCATGAAACCAACTTTTAATCCTAACAACCGTAAGCGTAAAAAAGTTCACGGATTCCGTTCGCGTATGGCGACTAAAAACGGCCGCAACATTCTTGCAGCTCGTCGTCGTAAAGGCCGCAAAGCCTTGACTGTCTAATAAAGATCAAAAGATTGCCCGGGGAACTGATCCTCGGGCAATCTTTTTTTATCGTCACAGAATCGAACGGAAAAAATTGATTCTCACTCGTTGAAATGAATGGGATATGATATGATGTTAGGTGACGATTTTTGAAGCGAAGGATGGAGTGAGAATTTTGAAAAAAGAATACCGCCTCCAAAAGAATGAAGAGTTCCAAGCGGTGTTTCGCGAAGGACGCTCCGTGGCTAATCGTCAGTTTGTCGTCTACACGCAGAAGGCGGATCAAGCGCATTTCCGGGTTGGACTTTCTGTCAGCAAAAAGTTAGGGAACGCAGTGGAACGAAACCGAATGAAACGATTGATGCGTGAATCGCTTCGCTTGCTCGAACCGAACGTAGCTCCGCATAATTATGTCATCATCGCTCGTAAACCGGCGACGTCGCTCTCGCAAGATGAAGTGACGGAAAGCTTGAAGCATGTCTTCAAACGAGCTAAAGTTTGGCAACAGAGACAAGTCGATCGATCATAACAATCCGAGCTCGTTCTTTCATATATAACGCGAACTAATTAGGATTGACCGATAGACGTGTGACGCAACTAAAAGAATCGATACAGAAAGCGTAGGAGGAATTATGAGCAAAAACCTGAAATTAGGATTATTGGCCGTCATGACTGGTGTCATCTTGTTGATGGCCGGATGTGTCGATCCATCGACAATCCAAGGAGAGCCGATCACGGCTGAAACGGAAGGCTTCTGGTCTCAATACTTTGTATGGCCACTAGCATGGTTGTTAAAAGAAGCGGCTTATTTAATCGGCGGCACTTGGCAGTACGGGTATTCGATCATCATTGCGACGATCATCGTCCGCCTCTTGATCTTACCGCTCATGATCAAGCAGACGAAGAGTATGGGTGCGATGCAAGTGTTGCAGCCGGAAATGCTCAAGCTTCGTGAGAAGTATAGCTCGAAAGACCAAGAGACACAGCGTAAACTGCAAGAAGAAATGATGAAGATGTATCAAGACTACCAAATCAACCCGCTCGCAGGGTGTTTGCCAATCTTGATTCAAATGCCGATCTTGTTCGCATTCTATGATGCGATTCGTCGGACACCTGAAATCTTTGAAGCAAGTTTCCTTTGGTTCGACCTTGGTGCGCCGGATCCGACGTTCATCTTGCCGATCCTTGCTGCGATCTTGACGTATGCCCAACAAAAAATCTCAATGGCGGGGCAAGAACAAAACCCGCAGTTGAAGATGATGCTTTATATCTTCCCGGTCATGATCTTCGTCATGTCGATCACCCTCCCGGCAGCCCTCTCGATGTACTGGGTCGTCGGTTACATCATCTCAATCATTGTGACGATGGCGATCATGTTGCCGATGCGTGAGAAGATGAAAGTTCAAGCTGAGGCGAAAATCGCTGCAAAAGAAGCAGAGCGTGCGGTACTCGCAGAAGAAGAAAAACAGAACAAAAAGAAAAAACGCAAATAAACGTTGAGGCTGTGGATAAATGATCCACAGCCTTTTTTTGTGACAAGAGAAGTATTGTGGATAAAATGCGGGAATAGGATTAAGGACCAATTATCTGAATCAAGAAGGGAGCATTCCTAATGGAGACGCTGATCAAACGGCTTGAGCGTTCGACGTTAGTCCAAGCCGGTATTTATTTGGTGATCGGGTTACTGATTTTATTTAATCCGCGCTTTTTCTTTGACGTCATCGTTTATCTCGTCGCCGGTTATTTTGCTGTGCTCGGTCTTTGGGTGTTGTTCCAAGGTCTTCGCCAACGAAAAGATGGGTTGCCGCCATCCTTCTTTATGGGGATCGTCTATATCTTGATTGCCTTGATCGTCTTTTTCTTCGCTGAAACGTTAGCCAGCCTCTTGCCGCTCTTCATCGGTTTCTTGTTCTTGTTTGGCGGGCTCATCCGGCTCATTCAAGCCGTTGGTTTTCGCAAGACGATTGCGAGTCGGTGGATGTTCTTTCTATTGAGCAGCTTGTTGTGGATCGGGATCGGGCTACTCATGCTGGCGAACCCGTTCGACAGCTTACTCGTCTTGTTTCAATTGTTCGGCGGCTTTTTAATTGCCGTCGGTCTCATCGAATTAGTACTCTATTTCACGCTTCGGTCTGCAAGACGCCAGCACGGATGAACGAAGAGCCGCCTGATTTCACAGGCGGCTCTTTTCGCATTGGAGCCAATCCGGGGCGACCATGACATAAAGGTCGACGTCCGAATGCTCATCGCCTTCCCCGCGTCCAAACGATCCTTTAAGAAAAATCGCTTGAACGGCTTCGTCTTGCTGTAACACGTCCGTCAGTTTAGAAATGGCCTCAAGTTGTCTCATTCCGTCGTGCCTCCTTTGGAAATATATTCCGCTATTGTACAAAAGTAAAAACTGAAAAAGCAACTTGTAACGTAAAGGTCGGACCCTTTCGTTCGAGCTAAATATCGTGTATAGTAGGTGCGTTATGCATATGATAGATAAAGATGTTTGAAGTATGGGAGGGGAAGATTATGCTAGAGTTTGACACGATTACAGCCATTTCGACGCCGATGGGTGAAGGGGCAATCGGAATCGTCCGTTTGTCCGGTGACAAGGCTGTCGAGACGACGGCGAACGTGTTCGCGGGCAAAGACTTGACGGAAGTGGACTCGCACACGATTCATTACGGAAAACTGAAACGGCCTGGCACAGACGAGGTCATCGATGAAGTGATGGTCAGCGTCATGCGGGCGCCGAAGACGTTCACGCGAGAAGACGTCGTCGAAATCAACTGTCACGGAGGAATCGTCGCGGTCAATCGTGTCCTCGAGCTGATCCTCGAACAACCGAACATTCGATTGGCAGAACCAGGCGAGTTCACGAAGCGCGCCTTTTTGAATGGCCGCATCGACTTGTCACAAGCGGAAGCGGTCATGGATTTGATTCGGGCGAAGACCGACCGCGCCATGACCGTGGCGATGTCACAGATGGAAGGTCGTTTGTCGCGGCTCGTCCGCGATTTGCGTCAACTGTTGCTTGAAACGATCGCAGCCGTCGAGGTCAATATCGATTACCCAGAGTACGATGCTGAAGAGATGACGCAAGCGATCGTTGAAGAGAAGGCGGGCGAAGTGAAACGTGTGCTCGAACAACTGCTCGAAACGGCTCGCCAAGGAAAGATTTTGCGCGAAGGTCTCGCGACAGCGATCATCGGACGGCCGAACGTCGGCAAGTCCTCGCTGTTGAACACGCTCGTCCAGGAAACGAAGGCGATCGTCACGGAAATCGCGGGAACGACGCGCGACACGATCGAAGAGTACGTGAACGTCAAAGGCGTTCCGCTCAAGCTGATCGATACGGCCGGGATTCGCGAGACGGAAGACATCGTCGAACGGATCGGTGTCGAAAAATCGCGGAAGGCGCTTGCGGGCGCCGATCTCATCTTGCTCGTCTTGAACGGTCATGAGGGCTTGACGGTCGAAGATGAGGCGCTATTCGAGGCGATTGCCGGCATGAATGCGATCATCATCATCAACAAGACAGACTTGCCACAAAACATGGATTCTTCTAAGCTAGAGAAATTAGCGGCAGGGCGCCCGATTGTGGCTACATCGCTATTATTGGAAGAAGGGATCGATGCGCTTGAAAAGGCGATTTCGAACTTGTTCTTCGCCAAAGGCGTCGAGTCGCAAGATATGACATATATCTCGAACGCACGACACATTCAACTCATTAAACGAACGATCGAGCAAATCGATGAAGCGCTCGGTAGCGCCGGCATGAACATGCCGATTGACATGGTCCAAATCGATTTACGTCGGGCGTGGGATACGCTCGGGGAAATCAATGGGGACACGGTCCAGGAAAGTTTAATTGATCAACTGTTTTCACAGTTTTGTCTTGGGAAATAAGAAGGAGGAAACACTATGGCTTACACGGCAGGCGAGTTTGACGTCATCGTCATCGGAGCCGGTCACGCGGGGATCGAAGCGGCACTTGCATCGGCGCGCATGGGCGCGAAGACAGCGATGCTCACGATGAACCCGGACATGGTCGGGTTTATGTATTGCAATCCGTCGATCGGAGGTCCCGCTAAAGGGATCGTCGTTCGTGAAATCGATGCCCTCGGAGGCGAGATGGCGAAAGCGATTGACGCGACATATATTCAAATGAAAATGCTCAACACATCAAAAGGTCCAGCGGTGCGTGCGTTACGGGCGCAAGCGGACAAATTCCAATATCAAAATCACATGAAGAAAGTGCTTGAAGACGAGCCGAACCTGTTGCTTCGTCAAGCACTCGTCGAGCGACTCATCGTCGAAGACGGGCAAGTACGCGGTGTCATCACGAACACAGGCTCGGAGTATCGGGCGAACGCGGTCATCGTCACGACCGGTACGTTCATGCGCGGACAGATCATCATCGGAGAACTGTCTTATGAGAGCGGTCCGAACAACCAAATGCCTTCTGTCGAGCTGTCGAAGCATCTCGAAGAGCTCGGGCTTGAACTTGTTCGTTTCAAGACGGGTACGCCGCCGCGAATCGACGGGAAGACGATCGATTATTCAAAAACGGAGATTCAGCCGGGGGACGAGAACCCGTCGCTCTTCTCTTACACGTCGACCGACCTCAATCCGATCGAACAGATCCCGTGCTGGCTCACGTATACGAGCGAGCGGACGCACCAGTTGATTGACGAGAACTTGCATCGTTCGCCGATGTATTCGGGCGCGATCAAAGGGACAGGGCCACGCTACTGTCCGTCGATCGAAGATAAAGTCGTTCGTTTCAACGACAAGCCGCGTCATCAAATCTTCCTTGAGCCAGAAGGCCGCGACACGGAAGAAATCTACGTCCAAGGTTTCTCGACGAGCATGCCGGAAGACGTCCAGCACCAGATGCTCCGGACGATCCCGGGTCTTGAAAACTCAGAGATGATGCGCCCCGGTTACGCGATCGAATACGACGCGGTTGTACCGACGCAACTGTGGCCGACACTCGAGACGAAGGCGGTCAGCGGTCTGTTCACGGCTGGGCAGATCAACGGGACGAGCGGATATGAGGAGGCAGCCGGGCAAGGTATCATGGCCGGTATGAACGCCGCCTGCAAAGTGCTCGGGAAAGACCCGGTCATCTTGGACCGGTCGCAAGCGTATATCGGTGTCTTGATCGACGACCTCGTGACGAAAGGGACGAACGAGCCGTACCGTCTGCTGACGTCACGTGCCGAATATCGCTTGCTCCTTCGCCACGATAACGCCGATCTTCGCCTCAGCGACATCGGACACGAAGTCGGTTTGTTGTCGGCTGAGCGCCATGCAAATCTTGAAGACAAACGTACAGCCATCGCTGCGGAAGTGAAGCGGCTCCAGTCGCTCGTGATCAAACCGTCGGCTGAAGTGAATGCGATTTTGGAAGAAGTCGGGGCGAACCCGCTCAAAGAAGCAGCACATGCCAACATCTTGTTGAAGCGGCCCGAAGTGACGTACGCGACGCTGACGCGGTTTGCACCGGCTCTGGTCGAAGTGCCGTTCGAAGTGGCTGAACAAGTCGAGATTCAAGTGAAATATGAAGGCTACATCTCGAAACAGCTCGAGCAAGTCGAAAAAATGCGTCGTATGGAAGAGAAGCGCATCCCTGAGAAGCTCGACTATGACGCGATCAGTGGTCTTGCGACGGAAGCACAACAGAAATTGAAACAAGTTCGTCCGCTCTCGATTGGACAAGCGTCACGTATTTCCGGGGTGAACCCGGCCGACGTATCGATTCTTCTTGTCTATATCGAGCAGGGACAATACGCAACGGTGGAGTGAGACGATGAATCAATCCCAATTTATTGAAGCCTTACAGGCAGAAGGGTTCGAACTGAGCGAGAAACAACTCGCCCAGTTCGAACGGTATTTCGAGATGCTCGTCGAATGGAACGAGAAGATGAATTTGACGGCGATCACGGATAAAGAAGAAGTCTATTTGAAGCATTTCTATGATTCGCTGAGCGCTGCGTTTCATTTCGACTTCACGGCCGTCGAGACGGTATGTGACGTCGGCGCCGGGGCAGGATTCCCGAGCTTACCGCTCAAAATCTTGTTCCCGCACTTACATGTAACGATTGTCGATTCGCTCAACAAGCGCATCACGTTCTTGAACGAACTCGCCCTCGCTCTCGAGCTAGATGGCGTCGCGTTCCACCATGGACGCGCCGAAGAGTTCGGGAAAAATAAAAAATTCCGTGAGCAATTTGATGTCGTGACGGCCCGTGCCGTCGCGCGGATGACGGTGCTCGCCGAGTACTGTCTACCGCTCGCAAAAGTCGGCGGAACGTTCGTGGCGCTCAAAGCCGCGAAAGTTTCCGACGAACTTGTGGACGCGAAGAATGCCTTGGCGGTGCTCGGTGGGAAAGTAAAAGCGACACACCAGTTCCTATTGCCAGGAGAGATGAGTGAGCGTAATATCGTAATTGTAGATAAATTACGTAAAACGCCCGGGAAATATCCGCGTAAAGCGGGAACGCCGGCGAAAGAGCCGCTAATCTGAGTATTCTTGTTTCACGTGAAACTAAAAGCAGATTCCAGTGGTGGAATCTGCTTATTTTTTACATAAAGGGGTGCCGACGTTGAAGAAAACATTTGCTAAACTGTTCGGAAGTCGTCAAGAAGTGGCCGTCACGGAAATGACGCAAGTTAAACCGAACGACACGGTCCAAGAAATCGCTTTAGCATTACTTCTTCCAAACCGTTATCAACCGCGTAAAGTATTTGAACCGGCTAAGATTGAAGAGTTGGCCGTCACGATCGAAGAGCACGGATTGCTTCAGCCGATCGTCGTTCGTAAGGCGGAAGGGGACCGCTATGAGATCATCGCTGGGGAGCGTCGTTTTCGCGCGGTCAAATCGTTAGGATGGTCCGTCATTCCGGCCATCGTCCGTGACATGGATGACGATACAACGGCCGCCTTGGCGCTCATCGAAAACTTACAACGCGAACAGCTTAGCCCGATTGAAGAAGCGGAAGCGTATGACCGGTTGTTGTCGATGAAACAGTTGACGCAAGACGCGCTCGCGAAGAGCCTCGGTAAGAGCCAGTCGACAATCGCGAACAAGCTACGCCTCTTGAAGCTGCCGAACGACGTCAAACAATGTTTACGTGACCGTCAAATCAACGAACGACATGCCCGGGCGCTCTTGCCGCTCAAAGAAGAGTTGCTGCAAATTCAAGTACTCACGGAGATCCTTGAAGAAGACTATAACGTCAAAGAGACGGAACAACGTGTCGCGTTCCTGACGACGCCGATTGAGGAAGAAAAACGGAAACCGAAGAAGCAACGCCGGCGGACGAAAAGTTTTGCCCGAGACACTCGAATCGCGATCAACACGATCCGTGACTCGATTGATCTGATCGGGAAAACCGGTATCGAAGTTCAAACCGAAGAAGTCGATGAAGAAGAGTTTGTTGAAATTCGAATCCGAATCCCAAAAGCACGGCCACAAAAGTGAGCTCGTGCTTTTTTTATAATTCATGAACAAGGAGGCGTCACGATGGAAAAGTTAGCGCTCAAATTTATCCGTCCCAACCCGAACCAACCAAGGAAGCAATTCGAAGCCGAGAAGCTAGAAGAGCTGCGACAATCGATTGAACGGTACGGTGTCTTGCAGCCCATCGTCGTCCGTAAGGCGAGCGGCTATTATGAGATCATCGCTGGCGAGCGGCGCTATCAGGCGGCGATGCTTGCCGGAAAGGAAGATATTCCGGCGCTCATCGTGACGGCCGACTCGGATCGGGTCATGGAGCTCGCGCTCATCGAGAACATCCAACGGGCTGATTTGAACGCGATCGAAGAAGCGCTCGCCTATGAGCAACTCATGCAGACGTTAGGGCTGACGCAACAACAGCTCGCCGAACGTGTCGGGAAGAGCCGGAGCCATGTGACGAATAGCCTCCGGCTCCTGAGACTGCCGAGCGCGGTCCAACACGCGGTCATGGTCGGGGAACTGACGATGGGTCATGCCCGTGCCATTACCGGCATGAAGTCGGAGGCGGCGATGGAACAAATCGCGCGACGTGTCATTGCTGAGCAGTGGACGGTCCGCCGGCTCGAGCGCCATTTGCAAAAAGAGCGCACAGAAAAAAAGACGCTCAAACGCTCAGACGCCGACGTCGAAGCCGTCGAGGCCGTGCTTGCGGAACGTCTTCAAATGGATGTCTCGATTCGGTCACGTCGAAAAGGCGGCGTCCTCGAGTTGAAATATTTTTCGCAGGAAGACTTGGAACATTTGTTGACGCTGTTGTCACCTCAAGATTTTGATTCGTCACGTGATTGACGAAGTCTTGTGAACGCAGCCTCTTCATGGTGGATGTTTCCGATTCGCGAATCGAATTCGACGAATCCGGCGGTGACGAAGTGCGCCAGTTCGTAAACGAGGTGGAGACGCGTGTTTTGTAGAATCATCATCTCCATGAAGCCGCTCACGTTGACGACCGCCTTGATGTTGTATTCGCCGACCGAGGGGAGTTCTTTTTGAACGCCAGCGCCCGGTGCGAGCGGGCCTTCCGAGAAGAAGACGTAACCGACGCTCGATAAGCGGCCGAGGCAGGCATCGATGGCGATGATGAGCGGACGGTGAAAGCGTGTCTGAATCTCATGGAGCGTTTCTACTAGGTTTAATGCGTGGACCGGTTTCGTGAGTGTTCCGTAGACGTGCAAGTTCCGAACCATTTTTTCCTCGAGAAACGTACCGACGAGGGGACCGAGCGAATCTCCGGTCGAACGGTCGGATCCGATGCAGACGAGAACGATCGGACGGTGTGTCTCGCTCGCCAACTGTTCGTGAAGCTGGTCAGCAAAAAGTTTGGATCCACTCCGTTCAGTATGTTCGATGAAGAAAGAGTATGGTTTATGAGGTTTTAGGCGAAACGGCATGAATCTCATCCTCTCTTCTAAGCTGTTTGTGATCTAGTTGCATTTGCGGAAGGATATCGTATTAACCCATTCCCGGAACAAGGAAACTTATAACGTCCGGATGTAGGGTTTGAGAAAAGTCATCAATTATGGTTTGATGGGTTAGAATATATGACTTTAGAGGTGACAACATGGCTTCACAGAATACAGAAACAGATTTAAGTACGGTGGCCGACGAGACGATTAATAACGTCAACCGCTTCGTCGCGTATTTTCAAGACACAGAGATGTGGATCGCCCTTGGGATTAAGCTGACCGGGGTCGTGCTCATCATCGTGGCGTTGTATGCGGCGACAAGAATATTGACGTCGATGGTCCAGCGCGTGTTCACGTTACGTAAAATCCATGAAGATAACATCGTGGCGCAACGGCAAAATGAAACGCTTTTGAAACTGGCGCAAAACACGATCCGTTATGTGATCGGACTCATTATGATTTTGACCGTACTCGGTCAATTCGGGGTCAATATCGCTGGTTTGATCGCATCGGCCGGGGTCGCGGGTCTCGCCATCTCGTTCGGTGCCCAAAACTTGGTCAAAGACGTCATCACAGGCGCGTTCATTATTTTTGAGAACCAGTACAAGAACGGGGACTATGTGAACTTGAACCAACAAGTCGACGGGACCGTCATTGAAGTCGGCATCCGGACGACGAAACTTAAAGGATTGAACGGACAAGTGACGATCATTCCGAACGGCCAAATCATGCAAGTGACGAACTACTCGCTTGAGAACAGCGTCGCTGTCGTCGATATCGGGGTCGCTTATGAGGAAGAGGTAGAAGGGGTCGAAAAAGCGCTGAAAGAAATCGCGAAGGCGGTCGAGGCAAAGTATCACGATCTGTTCATCGAACCGATCACACTCGCCGGCGTGCAGTCGCTCGGACCGTCGGAAGTCGTGTACCGTCTCATGGCCGAAGTGCCGCCGACGCAACATTTCGCGGCAGGCCGGATTTTGCATAAAGAGTTGAAGGCCGGACTTGATGAGCGCGGGATTGAAATTCCATATCCACGCACGGTCATGATGCCTCCAACGACTTCGACTAAAGGAGCGCCCGAAAATGCAGGCTAAATCGTATGAGTTAAACGATTTTGTAGAGATGAAGAAACCGCACGCTTGTCAGACGAACCGTTGGCAAGTCACACGGGTCGGGATGGACATCCGAATCAAATGTCAAGGCTGCGGAGCGAGCGTCTTAATGCCGCGACGTGACTTTGACAAACGTTTGAAAAAAGTGCTTAAACAAGAGAACGCCGCTGAATAAGTGGCGTTCTTCTCTATGTTGCAACCGTGAGTTGCGGTTTAATCGAGGACTATCTATAATTGTGAAGGATGTGACGGTGTGGTGTACTGAACGTACCCACTCCACAGACGGATCAACATTTCCCGGGAAACACCGGATGAGGAGGAAATATAAGTGGGATTAACAGCAGGAATCGTCGGGTTACCGAACGTCGGGAAATCGACATTATTTAACGCCATCACGCAAGCAGGTGTAGAAGCGGCCAACTATCCGTTTGCTACAATCGACCCGAACGTCGGAGTCGTCGAAGTACCGGACGCGCGTTTGGACCGGTTGACGGAACTCGTCAAACCGAAGAAGACGGTACCGACAGCGTTCGAATTTACAGATATCGCTGGAATCGTCAAAGGAGCATCAAAAGGAGAAGGTCTCGGGAACAAGTTCCTAGCCAACATCCGTGAAGTGGACGCGATTTGCCAAGTCGTCCGTTGTTTTGAAGATGACAACATCACCCACGTCGCCGGTAAAGTGTCGCCGATCGATGACATCACGACAATCAACCTCGAGCTCATCTTGGCGGACCTCGAACTTGTCGACAAGCGCATCACGCGCGTTCAAAAAATGGTGAAGTCAAAAGATAAAGGGGCCGCCCAAGAACTTGAAGCACTCGAGATCGTTCAAGCGGTCCTCGAATCAGAGCGCCCGGCCCGTGTAGCCGAATTGACGGAAGACCAACTCGCGATCGTCAAACACTTCCAACTGTTGACGATGAAACCGATGCTTTACGTCGCGAACGTGAGCGAAGACGAAGTCGCGGACTCGGACAACAACAAGTACGTGCAAGCCGTGCGTGAACACGCCGCGACGGAAGATGCGAAAGTGATCGTCATCTGTGCGCGCATCGAGGAAGAAATCTCTGAGCTTGAGCCAGAAGAGCGCCTTGAGTTCTTACAAGACCTCGGGATTGAAGAGTCTGGCCTCGATCAGCTGATCCATGCCGCGTACTCGACGCTAGGTCTCGCCACATACTTCACGGCAGGTGAGAAAGAAGTCCGTGCTTGGACGTTCAAACAAGGGATGAAGGCTCCTCAGTGTGCCGGCGTCATCCATTCGGACTTTGAGCGCGGATTCATCCGGGCCGAAGTCGTCTCGTACGAAGACTTGTCGGCTGCCGGCAACATGGCACTCGTCAAAGAGCAAGGCAAGTTGCGTTCAGAAGGTAAAGAATATGTGTTCGAAGATGGCGACGTAGTCACGTTCCGCTTCAATGTTTAAGACATTTCCTTGAAACGTATTGTAAAATGCAAATAAGTTTGATAGTATATTATGACGTGAGTAAAACAATTGTTTGCTCCTTGCTCCTGCAACCGGTAGGAGCCGCTAGTCCAAGAGGAGGTGAAAGATAATGCGTAAATATGAACTACTTTACATTATCCGTCCATCAGTTGATGAGGAAGCTAAAAAAGCGTTGGTTGAACGTTTTAACAACGTCATCACTGAAAACGGAGGTACTGTTGAAAAAACAACAGATATGGGTAAACGTCGTTTCGCTTACGAGATCAACAAAATGCGCGAAGGATACTATGTTCTTCTTAGCATCACTGCTGAACCTAAAGCGATCCAAGAAACAGAGCGTCTCATGAAGATCTCTGATGACGTTGTCCGTCAAATGACAACTAAAGATGAGCGTTGATTCTTGACGCTTCATATTGTGAAAGGGGAGCTTTGAGATGATTAACCGAGTTGTGTTAGTTGGTCGATTGACACGCGATCCAGAAATGCGTTATACGCAGAGCGGAATCGCCGTAACTCGCTTCACTCTCGCTTGCGATCGTCCATTTACTGGACAAGATGGGAAGCGTGAGGCGGACTTTATTGATTGTGTCGTTTGGCGCAAACAAGCAGAGAACGTGGCGCAATATTTGAAAAAAGGCAGCATGGCCGGCGTAGACGGTCGCCTTCAAATCAGTAGTTACGAGGGTCAAGATGGCCAACGTCGTTACCGGGCAGAAGTCGTAGCAGATAGCGTACGCTTCCTTGAACCACGCGGTGCCTCAGCGCAACGTGATACAGCACCAGCGGGAGATGTTTTCGGTGGTGGTGAGTCAAGTGGATCAGGATGGGGCGCAGCCGCTTCTTCGACTTCATCTCAGTCCTCAAACCAATCTTCAAACCAATCTTCAAACAAAGGTTTTGAAGCAGATCCGTTCTCGGGTGGCGGCAAAATCGACTTATCGGATGACGATCTACCATTTTGATCGCGTCGATTCGAAACTAAACTAATAAAGGAGGTCTTCACATGGCACGTCGTCCAGGAGGTCGTCGTCGTCGTAAAGTATGTTTCTTTACGTCGAACAACATCACTCATATCGATTATAAAGACGTAGAATTACTCAAGCGCTTCGTTTCAGAGCGTGGGAAAATTCTTCCACGTCGTGTGACCGGTACTTCAGCGAAATACCAACGTCCACTTACTGTCGCTATCAAGCGTTCACGTCAAATGGCTTTGCTTCCATACGTTGCAGAGTAATGTTTGACACACGGCTTATCCTTTGGGGTAAGTCGTTTTTTTGTTTTCTGTCTCCACGTAGGAGTGTAAGTGAAACCGGCAGATATGGTATGATAGAGCAGAAACCATTTAGACATCATGAGTGCTAGGCACTCATTTTAGGAGGCACACATGCACAGTGGTGAAGCAATAACATCAGTGAAGAACCAATACGCACGTTACGCGATTCCGTATGTGATTGGAATGCTCGTTTCGTTAGGATTGGCGTTCTACAGCATTGTGGCGGCAATCACCCTGTTCGTGGGCACGCTGATCTTCTTCACGTATCAGCAAGTGACGATCCGGCGAGAACGCAAAGCGTGGGAACGTTATGTCCACTCGCTCTCACATCGGATTGAGGATGTCGGCAAAGAAGCGCTCACGAGTATGCCAATCGGGATTCTAATATTCGATGAGACCCGGCGCATCAGTTGGTTCAATGAACAGTCCCGACTCATCTTTGAACTTGAGATGGAACTGGGCATCTCGATTGACTCGATTCATTCGGCCTTTACGGAGTTGATCGAGGAGGAAGAGGACGAGGCGACGATTGAAGTCGGGGACCGTGTATACCGTGTCCTGTACAATAAGGAATATCAAACGCTGTACTTGTTCGATATGACGGACGAGGCGGAGATTGAACAGAAGTACTCTGAAACGCAGACAGTGATCGGCGTCCTCTACTTAGACAACTACGATGAGATGTCGACTGCGGTCGATGAACAGGTCCGCAGCGAAATCAACCGCCGTGTGACCGTTCTCTTGAACCAGTGGGCGCAAAAATATCACATTTATATGCGTCGGACGGCTGCCGACCGGTTTTTCCTCGTCATGAACGAACGAACGCTCTCGGAACTCGAGACCAATCGCTTCTCGATTCTTGATGAGGTCCGGGAAGCGACGAAGGAACATAAAATTCCGCTCACGCTCTCGATTGGAATCGGCTGCGGCGAGACGACGCTGACCGAACTCGGCAACTTGTCCCAATCGAGCCTCGATTTAGGGCTCGGGCGCGGTGGTGACCAAGTCGTCGTCAAACGTCATAACGGAAAAGTCCGCTTCTTCGGCGGCAAGACGAATCCGACCGAGAAACGGACGCGGGTACGTGCCCGCGTCATCTCGAACTCGATGCGTGATTTGATTCGAGAGTCGAGCCGTGTCCTCATCATGGGACATAAAAACCCGGACATGGATTCGCTCGGCGCATCGATTGGAATCATGAAGCTCGCTGAGTTTGTCGGTCGTGAGGCGTACGTCGTCATCCCGGCCGGCGAGACGAGTGTCGGGATTCAACGGCTCGTCCACGAAGTCGAGAATGATGAAGACTTGTACAGCCACTTTTTGACGGAGTTTGAGGCGCAACCGCTCATCGATGACCAGACACTTCTCGTCATCGTCGACACGCATCGTCCCTCACTCGTCATCTCACGGGATCTTTTAGACAGGGCCGAACGAGTCGTCGTCATCGACCATCATCGTCGCGGCGAAGAGTTTATCGAGGACCCGGTGCTCGTCTACATGGAACCTTACGCGTCGTCGACGTGTGAACTCGTGACAGAGTTGATTGAATATCAAGCGGGTACCCGCAAACTGTCGATTTTAGAGGCGACGTCGCTCCTTGCCGGAATCATGGTCGATACGAAAGGGTTCACGCTCCGGACCGGGTCGCGGACGTTTGATGCCGCTTCATTCCTCCGGATTCAAGGAGCGGACACCGTGCTCGTCCAACATTTCATGCGGCAAGACCTCGATTCTTATATCGAACAGTCGCATATTTTAGAGAATACCGACATTTATGCAGGCGGTATGGCAATCGCGGTCGCTTCAGACGACGAGGCCCATCATCAAGTGTTGATCGCCCAATCGGCGGACCAACTCCTGAACATGGAAGGCGTCAAGGCGTCGTTCGTCATCGCCATCTTGCCAGACGGTCGGACCGGGATCAGTGCCCGTTCGCTCGGCGACGTCAACGTTCAAGTCATCATGGAGATGCTCGACGGAGGCGGCCACTTGACGAACGCGGCCACGCAGTTGAACGTGGGTCGCGACGAGGCGAAACAGCTGTTAAAAGAAGCGATCGATCATTACACGACAGATGAAAACGAGGGAGAGGAATCGGAATGAAAGTCATTTTAAAAGTAGATGTTAAAGGTCAAGGACAGGCAGGGGACGTGAAAAACGTCGCCGATGCTTACGCAAAAAACGTACTCTTCAAGCAAAATTTGGCAGTCGAGGCGACACCAGGCAACTTGAAGGCGTTTCAAGCGAAAGAACGCCGTGCCGAGGAAGCAGCCGAAGAAGAGCTGAAAGCCGCACAACAGTTGAAAGACAAGCTTGAAAAAGAGACGATCGTCGTCAAGACGAAATCAGGCGAAGGTGGCCGTGTCTTCGGCTCGGTAACGAGTAAACAGATCGGTGAAGCGCTCAAAGGGATGGGTTACAAGATCGATAAGCGTAAAATCGAACTTGAACATCCGATCAAAGCGCTCGGTTTCACAAAAGTGCCCGTGAAGTTGCACCATGACGTCACGGCACTGTTAAACGTACATGTTCAAGAAGCTTGAAGGCGAGGTAGAAACGAATGAGTGATGCGATTCAAGTCAATACTCCGCCACATAGCGTTGAGGCGGAACAAGCCGTCCTTGGGGCAGTTATTCTCGATTCTGACCGGCTGATCACGGCCTCGGAACGAGTCGACCCGGACGACTTTTATCGTGTCAGCCATCAACGGATCTTCGAAGCGATGCTGAAGATCAACGACCGCGGGGAACTCGTCGACTTGGTCACGCTCAGTTCGGAGCTCCAATCACAAGGAATCCTCGATGAGATCGGTGGATTGAACTACTTGGCCGAAATCGCCGAGGCGGTTCCTGCCATCGGGAACATCGGGTACTATTTGAACGTCGTCGATCAAAAGGCGGCGCTCCGGCGTCTCATCCGGACGGCGACGAATATCGTCTCGGACGGATACGAGCGTCAAGACGAAGTCGATGCGGTCCTATCTGATGCCGAGCGAAACATTTTAAAAGTTTCGCAGCGGAAAGGCCAATCGAGTTTCCATTCGATCGGTTCGGTTTTGTCGGATGCCTATTCGACGATCGAGAAGCTGCATCAATCGAGCGGTGAGATCACCGGGATCGCGACCGGCTTTAGTGACCTCGACAAGATGACGGCCGGGTTCCAGCGTAACGACCTCATCATCGTGGCTGCCCGTCCTTCTGTCGGGAAGACGGCCTTCGCCCTCAACATCTCGCAAAACGTCGCCGTCCGTACGGGCGAAAACGTCGCCATCTTTAGTCTTGAGATGGGTGCCGAACAACTCGTCATGCGGATGCTCTGTGCGGAAGGCAATATCGACGCGCAGCGTCTGCGGACCGGGCGACTCGAGTCTGAGGACTGGGGACGGCTATCGCTCGCGATGTCGTCGTTATCACAGGCCGGTATCTTTATCGATGATACACCAGGTCTTCGCGTCAACGAGATTCGGGCCAAATGCCGCCGCTTGAAGCAAGAGTACGGTCTCGGCATGATCATGATCGACTACTTGCAGCTCATTGTCGGGAACGGCAAGCCGGGCGAGAACCGGCAACAAGAAGTCTCTGAGATCTCGCGTACGCTCAAAGCGATCGCCCGGGAACTCCAAGTACCGGTCATTGCCTTGTCGCAGCTCTCGCGTGGCGTAGAGAGCCGTCAAGACAAACGGCCGATGATGTCGGATATCCGGGAATCCGGAGCAATCGAGCAAGATGCCGATATCGTCGCCTTCTTGTACCGGGACGACTATTACGATAAAGAGAGTGAAGACGCCAACACGATCGAGATCATCATCGCCAAACAGCGTAACGGTCCGACCGGCACGGTCAAACTCTCGTTCCGGAAAGAGTACAACAAGTTCGTCAACATGGAGACGCAAGCCTTCGCACCACCGATGTGAGATCGGTGGTGTTTTTTTGTAGAATCGGGAAAATAGTAATTGAATGCGAGTCAATAACGAACGAAAGGTTAATACATAAAATTATCGTTCGGTATTAGGTTGACTTTCTGAAGTGTCAAGTGTACACTTACCAATGGTTTGAACAGAACGTTTATCTACAAGGAGGATTCATTATGTCATCAGTAGTCGTAGTGGGAACGCAGTGGGGCGATGAAGGAAAAGGGAAGATCACCGATTTCTTGTCTAAACAAGCCGACGTCGTCGCGCGTTATCAAGGGGGAGACAACGCTGGTCATACGATCGTCTTCAATGATACGAAGTATAAACTTCACTTGATTCCATCGGGGATCTTCTATTCGGACAAGACATGTGTCATCGGGAACGGGATGGTCGTCAACCCGAAGTCGCTTATTACAGAGCTTGCATACTTACATGAGCGCGGCGTGAGCACGGACAACCTCCGCATCTCAAACCGGGCCCACGTCATCTTGCCGTATCACCAGCTTCAAGACAAGCTTGAAGAAGATGCGAAAGGTGACGCGAAAGTCGGGACGACGCTCAAAGGGATCGGCCCTTGTTACATGGACAAAGCGGCACGGATCGGGATCCGGATCGCTGACCTACTCGACAAGGAAGTGTTCGCCGAGAAACTGAAGACGGTCCTCGCAATTAAAAACCGGATGTTCGTCAAGATGTATGAAGTCGACGCGGTCGAGTTCGATGATATCTTTGAAGAATACTATGCGTACGGCCAACAGTTTGCCAAGTACGTGTGTGATACATCGGTCGTGTTGAACGATGCGCTCGACGAAGAACAGAAAATCCTATTCGAAGGCGCGCAAGGTGTGCTGTTAGACATCGATCACGGGACGTACCCGTTCGTCACATCGTCGAACGCGGCGTCAGGCGGGGTATCGAGCGGTGCCGGAATCGGACCTTCGAAGATTGACCACGTCGTCGGCGTCTGTAAAGCGTACACGTCGCGCGTCGGAGACGGCCCGTTCCCAACCCAGCTCGATGACGAGATCGGTCACATGATCCGTGAAGTCGGTAAGGAGTACGGTACGACGACAGGACGTCCGCGCCGTGTCGGTTGGTTCGACTCGGTCGTCGTCCGCCACTCGCGTCGTGTCAGCGGCATCACTGACCTATGCCTCAACTCGATCGACGTGTTGACAGGTCTTGAGACGCTTAAAATTTGTACGGCGTACGAGTACGAAGGCAAGCTCCTCGATGAGTACCCACCTAACTTCCGCGTCCTCGAGAAGTGTGAGCCGGTGTTTGAAGAGCTCCCAGGCTGGACGGAAGACATCACAGGGGTCCGCAAGTTCGAAGACTTGCCGGTGAACGCACAGCGCTATGTCAAGCGCATCGAAGCGTTGACGGGCATCGAACTGTTGACGTTCTCGGTCGGACCGGCGCGTGAACAGACAGTCATCTTGCGTGACATCTACGAAGCATAAGACTAAGAGCCCTCGCGGCTCTTTTTTCATTTCCGTGGAAATGGACCACGCTTTCTAACCCATTGAAAAAGAGTTACAATAAGACGTGTACGTTTAACGATAGAGGAGGACTCACTGAATGGATCGTACGATTTTAGTGGTAGATGACGAACAACCAATCGCTGATATATTGAAGTTTAAACTTGAAAAAGAGGGCTATGTCGTCCACGTCGCTTATGACGGGGAAGAGGCACTCGTGAAAGTCGAGGAGGTCAAGCCTGATTTGATCTTGCTTGACATCATGCTCCCGCTCAAAGACGGCATGGAAGTGTGTCGTGAAGTGCGTAAGAAGTATGATATGCCGATCATCATGTTGACGGCGAAAGACTCGGAGATCGACAAAGTACTCGGTCTCGAACTCGGCGCTGACGACTACGTCACGAAGCCGTTCAGCTCACGCGAGCTCTTAGCCCGCGTCAAAGCGAACATGCGTCGTCACGCGACGGCACCGGCTGTCGAAGCGAAAGGCGCCAACGCGAACGATATCGTGATCGGTGACTTGACGATTCATCCGGATTCATACATGGTCACGAAACGCGAAGAGAAGATCGAACTGACGCACCGTGAATTTGAGCTCATCCATTACCTGGCCCAAAACATCGGCCAAGTGATGACGCGCGAGCATTTGCTTCAGACGGTGTGGGGTTACGACTACTTCGGAGACGTGCGTACGGTCGACGTGACGGTCCGCCGTTTGCGGGAGAAGGTCGAAGACAGCCCGAGTACACCGACGTATATTATTACGCGCCGCGGTGTCGGGTACTATTTAAAAGCGGGAGAAGAAGACTAAACGATGAAACGGACGAACTTCTTTAAATCTATCCAGTGGAAGCTCGTCGTCATCTATGCGCTGCTCATCCTTGTTGCGATGCAAGTCATCGGAGTGTACTTCGTACGCTCCCTCGAACGACAATACATCAACAACTTCTCGCAGTCGCTCGTCGATCGGGCCAACCTTCTGAGCTACAACGTCAGTGAAGGGATCGCATCGAACGGCGGTGACTCGACTACTGATCAGCAGTTGAACCAGGTACTGGATCAACTGCTGTCTGAGTTTACGGAGAGCACGACGCTAGCTGACGACATTCGCGAAGTCCAAATTATCGACACGAACAGTGTCGTCCGGGCGACTTCGAACCAAAACAACCAAAGCCTCGTCGGACAACGGACGGCGAGTTCATTCATTCAAAAATCGTTCGCGACAAGCGGTGCGCAAGAGACGCTCGTCTATGAGGACTCGAACGAGCGGATGCGCGTCGTCGCCGTCCCGATCAAATCTGAGGTCGATGGGACGACGACCGGGATGATCTATATCGAGGCGTCGATGCAATCGATATACAACCAGATGGAGCAAGTGACGAGGATCCTTGCGACCGGTACGCTCATCGCCTTGATTATCACGTCCATCCTCGGAATTTTGCTGTCACGGACGATCACGCGGCCGATTGCGGACATGCGTCGTCAAGCCGTCGAGATGCGAAAAGGAAACTTCTCGCGGAAAGTTAAAGTCTATTCTGACGATGAGGTCGGTCAACTCGCCTACGCCTTTAACGAATTGACCGATGAACTGATGGAAGCGAACGCGACGACCGAGGCGGAACGACGGCGCTTGACGAGCGTGTTAGAGAACATGTCGGACGGTGTCGTCGCGACCGACCGCTCGCTCCGGGTCATCCTCATGAACGATCAGGCCCGCGATATGATTGGCGTCGCCGAAGAAGAGGCGATGGGAGCGAATCTGCAGAGCCTGCTCGAGTTTGATGATGAGATCGTCATCCCGGAAGACGGGACGATGCCGACGAAATTAATCGATCTGAGCACGGACGAAGAACTGTTCCTCGTCCGCGCCTACTTCTCACCAATTCAAAAACATAGCGGTCCGATCACCGGACTCATCGTCGTCTTGCACGACGTGACCGAGCAAGAGCAAGTCGAACAAGACCGCCGTGAGTTCGTCGCCAACGTCAGCCACGAGCTGCGGACGCCGCTCACGACGATGCGGAGCTATCTCGAAGTGCTCGCCGAAGGCGCGTACAAAGATGATGAGCTCGCACCGCGGTTCCTTGAGACGACTCAAAACGAGACCGAACGGATGATTCGTCTCGTCAACGACTTACTCCAGCTCTCGAAGATGGACAGTAAAGAGTATACGATGCAAAAAGTGAAGTTTGACTTCATCCAATTCTTCAACGATATCATCGAGCGCCATGAGATGACGAAAGGCGAAACGATCCAGTTCCGCCGGAAACTCATGAAGCGTCGCGTCTACGTGCACGCCGATCAAGATAAGATGACGCAAGTCATCGACAACATCATCACGAACGCGGTCAAGTTCTCTCCAGAAGGTGGGACGATCACGTTCCGGACGATGCTGCGGGCGAAACGGCTCGTCATCGGTATCAAAGATGAAGGTGTCGGGATTCCGAAGTCGAATTTGAAGAAAATCTTTGAACGCTTTTACCGGGTCGACAAGGCCCGAGCGCGAAATATCGGCGGGACCGGACTCGGTCTGTCGATTGCCAAGGAAGTCGTTTCAGCCCACGGTGGCGACATTTGGGCGGAGAGCGAGTTTGGACGTGGGACGACGATTTACTTCACCATCCCGTTCGATACGATCGTGGAGGTGAATGACTGATGGGACGACCTCGCTTCTTGGCGAAGCCAGAACTAGTGAAATCGCTCGTCTTGCTTACCTTGATCGTCACGTCGATCGTCCAAACGGTCATCCTTTGGGATTACCATCCGAAGTATCAATCGGTTCAATCCGAGACCCAAGTGGCGACGGTGGATGAGTCGCTGCAACGTCAGGCGAGGCAAATTATCGTGCCAACCCAGACGGTCGTCCACGAGAACAACGCTGTCTTTGCGACGAAGAACACGCCGAAGCAAATCGCTCGGGTCATTCGCGACGCGTTCGAGGCGAACGAGTTTAAACCGCTCGCCGTCAAAAACGTACCGAGCTTGTATGCCGGTGTCAACGAGGCAGTTGAACTGATTTTACCGGAACCATACTATGCAGACACACTCAGTTACATTCTGCCCGGATCTTACAGCCTGTCAGGGAAAGTACCGCAACGGGCGCTCATCTTCATGGACGACAACGTCTGGAAAGTCCGGGCGATCATGAGCGATCAGTCGTTGTGGGAAGGTCGGCTCTCTAAAGCCGGACAAGGGGACGTCAACAGTTTGTTCTTAAAAGATTCGAACCGCGCGATGCAACGGGTCACGTACACGGATGAGCGGGTCAACTATATCCCGGTCGTCGGGCCTGAGATGAACGAGCTGTTCGCTTATGACGTCTCACAAATCCAAATCTCGGCACGCCTTGATTGGATGCGCGATACGTTCTTCCCCGGGGACCCGAACGTTCAAGAAGTCGATCCGGCGAGTTCGGTCGGCGCACTCACGAACGGGATCAGCGTCGCCGAGTATGACGCGACGTTGAACGCGAGCCGCTACCGTAACTTGTCACGCAATAGCACCGAGCGCGAGTCGGCGATCGGGCTTGATACGATCGTCGACTTCGTCAACTTTCATGGCGGCTGGGTCGATGAGACGTCAGAGAGTCAAGGGCTGTCCCTTCGTTTCGATGCGATCACACCAGCGAACAAAGGCTTTGAGACGACCGTGTTTCGGTTTCACGTGAAAGGGCACCCTGTTTTTAGCCAACGTGATGCGTTTATCAACAACGATGCGATCGACTTATCCACACTGCGCGTTGAAAATGACGGGGCACAAGTCCGGTCCATCACGCGTCACCATCTCGAGATCGATCGGTTGATCTCGGTCGGGACGACACAGCTTGCGGACGGGCAAGACGTCATCGATACGCTCGTCAACGCAGACCGGTTCGAAAACGTGACCGAGATTCGTCCCGGTTATGAGATCGAATACAATGAAGACGCGAGCCGTTACGTCACGTTCTCCCCGAACTGGTTCGTCCGTGAAGCTGGGAGATGGATCCCGTACGATAAGCCGGAAGATTGGACAGAGAGGATGATGTACCGTGGATTGGAGTAAAGCGAAAACGATTCTAATCCTCGCCTTCCTCGCGCTGAACATCTACCTGTTGTTCCAGCTCTTGACGGAAACGTGGGCGACCGAGGTCGTGACGAGCGACAACACGTCAATCGCCCAAATCTTGGACCAACGTGACGTCGACGCATCGAAATTGCCGCGGATGGGACGGGATATCGGTTATTTGACCGGCTCGTCTGAGCAGATGTCGGCGTCGATGATTACGAAAAATCGTGAAGTACAACTAGCGACGACGCTCGACAACATGCAGCTTGAAGTTGAGCTCAAACAAGCTGTCCCGCTCGACGAGAACGACTTGCGGACGACGGCGACGACGTTCGTCACCGAGTACGTGCCGTTCGGGTCAGAGTACGCCTACTGGCGGTTTGACCAAGAGACGCGCCAACTCGCATTCGTTCAGACGTATGAAAAAAATAAGATTTTCTCGAACCCGGAAATCGAGGCGGGTACGGAGACATATATCGGTCCGTCCCTATTATTGCTCCAATTGAACGAAAACTACGAAGTGACCGACTACAAGCAGCGCCATTTGACGAACTTGTCGTCGAAATCGCAAGACGACCTAGTCTTGACAGCGAGTGAGGCGATCTCACAACTCGCGGCCCGGAAGTACTTCCAGCCGAACCAAGAGATGCGCGCCATCAACACCGGGTTTTATAGCTTACCGCTCGACAGTTCCGGCAGCTTGGTCATCATGCCGCCGCTCTGGTCGATCGCCATCGACGACAACGTGTATTTCGTCAATGCGATCGATGGGACGGTCGAACGGGTTGAATTTAATTTAGAAGACTGAAAGGAGTGATCGAGTGACTTTACGCTACAGTGTGCTCGCGAGCGGTTCGACCGGCAACGCGCTCTATATTGAGACGGACCGGGCGAAATTGCTCGTCGACGCCGGATTGACCGGCAAGGCGATGCAGCAACGCGTCACAGACATCGGCCAGTCGTTCGAGGGTATCGACGCACTGCTCGTCACACATGAGCACTCCGACCATATTAAAGGAGTCGGGATCCTCGCCCGGAAGTACAACTTGCCGATCTACGCGAACACGAAGACGTGGGCAGCGATGGAAGACAAAATCGGCAAGATCGACCCGGCCTTGAAGTTTCATTTCGAAGTCGGTGACGTCAAACAGTTCGGGGACATCGAGATCGAGTCGTTCAACGTTAGCCACGATGCGGCCGACCCGATGTTTTATCAGTTCGCCCATGACGGCAAGCGGTTGGCCCACATCACCGACACCGGGTACGTCTCGGACCGGATGAAAGGGCTCATCCGCGGCGCGGACGACTTCATCTTTGAGTCGAACCACGACGTCTCGATGCTGCAGATGGGACGGTACCCGTGGAGCGTCAAACGGCGTATCCTCGGGGACTATGGCCACGTCTCGAACGAAGACGCCGCCATCGCCATGAGCGAGGTCATCGGTGACCGGACGAAACGGATCTTTTTGGCCCACCTCAGTAAAGACAACAATATGAAAGAACTCGCGCAGATGAGCGTCGCACAGACGCTCGGCATGCGTGACGTCGATCTCGGACGCATCAAACTGCATGACACCGACCCATTAATCCCATGTCCGCTCGTTTCTTTATAAGCGAACTTGGGAAAAGACAGGTAACACTGTCCTGAAGGGGGGGCGCGTCGTGAACGAAGAGAGACACCATGAGTATGAACCTCAAGACGTCGAACCTTTAGAGCACGAAGCAGCATCAATGAACGATTCACCATCGACTTATCCATCCCGAAGCGAGTGGCGTCCGAAGCAAGAGGAACACGTGCGCCATAAGCCACGGCTGAATGTAAAACCGTTATTACTCGGAGGGGTTGGCGGATTCTTAGGAGCGGCGTTATTCTTTTTCGCGATGATGCTCTGGGATTCGCCGACCTCTCGTTTTGTTACAAACGAACTGGTCCGTACCGAGCAAGCCGTCACCGTCACGGAGTCGGACATCACGGCCGCCGTCACGGGCGCGAAGACGTCCGTCGTCAGCATCACGAACATCCAGCGCGCCTTCACCTCGGACTCGCAATGGGAGGCAGGTGCAGGCTCTGGTGTCGTTTATAAAGTGGACCGGGACACGGCGTACATCGTCACGAACTTCCACGTCATCGAGGAAGCGGACGAGATCAACGTCGCCTTCGCGGACGGGCAAGTCGCCACGGCCACGATTTTAGGAGAAGACCCGCTTAACGACTTGGCGGTCGCCTCCGTGAAACTTCCGGAGAATATCGACGTCAATCCGATCGTGCTCGGCGATTCGACGGTGCTACAGGCCGGCGAGACCGTGATGGCGATCGGCAACCCGCTCGGCGTCTTTTCAAACTCGGTCACGCGTGGTATCGTCAGTGGTGTCGAACGGACCGTGCCGGTCGATACGAACGCGGACGGTCTCATGGACTATAACGCCGAGGTCATTCAGACCGACGCCGCCATCAATCCCGGCAACTCGGGCGGGGCACTCATCAACATCCGCGGCGAGCTCGTCGGTATCAACTCGATGAAAATCGCCGAAGCGAGCGTCGAAGGGGTCGGCTTCTCGATCCCGGTCAACGTGGCGTTGCCGGTCATCGACATGCTCGAGCGTGACGGACGGGTGACACGGGCTCAGCTCGGCGTCACGATCCAAGAGGTCATCGCCGTCCCGGGCAACGTCCGGGAAGAATACGGCATCAGTTTTGACAAAGAGGACGGGGTGTTCGTCGAGGCGATCACACCTGGTAGTCCGGCCGAACAAGCGGGGCTGCGAGTCGGTGACGTCATCACGAAGATCGGCGACCGTGAGATTAAACGTTACGTCGATTTACGTGACGCTTTGTACCGAGACGCCGCGGTCGGGGATAACATCGTCATCGAATATACACGGCGAGGCAAGACAGGAACGACCGAGGCCACATTAACAGAAGCAACGTAAAGGAGCGGCGACGCTTCTTTTTTAAGGAGGAAAAATTGTGGAAAAAAAAGTATGCAAGGAACATGTTGAAATCGCTTTAGACATCATTGTCGATGAGACGGGGGAGTACCCGTTGCTCGAAGAACTATCCACGAGTGGACAAGTCAAATGTGAGTTCTGCGACGACGACGCAACATATGTTGTGTCAAGCAAAAAATGATTGTCAACATGTGGATTTGTGGATAACTCTGTGGATAACCCTATGGATAACTCCGAAAAAACTGTGGAAAAAGGAAGAATTGGATGAATATTTCAATTATCACGGTCGGCAAATTAAAAGAAAAATATTTGAAACTAGGAATTGCAGAGTACACGAAGCGCCTGTCGGCATACGCGAAAGTGCATGAAATCGAGGTTGCGGACGAGAAAGCGCCCGAACATTTGAGTGAAGCCGACATGTTTCTAGTAAAACAAAAAGAAGGCGAGCGGATTTTGGCGAAAATCAGTCCGGACACGCACGTCATCGCTCTCGCCATCGATGCCAAGCAGCGGACGAGTGAAGAGTTCGCCCGCGAGCTCGACAAGTTGGCAACGTACGGCAAGAGCAAAATCGCCTTCGTCATCGGTGGGTCGCTTGGCTTATCCGACGACGTCATGAAACGGTCGGACGATACGATCTCGTTCTCGAAGATGACGTTCCCGCATCAATTGATGAAGCTCGTGTTATGTGAGCAGATTTACCGGGCGTATCGGATCAATCGGAATGAACCGTACCATAAATAACTGAGGTTTTAGGCGTTAACCGCACCAAAATCAAGTTATAAATTTTTGATTAAAATGTATAGTTACCTCCACATAGATTAAATGAGGAATGTGGAGGTAATAATATGCTTAATAAGGGCCTGGTGTTAGTGGCTTTATCGGCAATTTTATGGGGTATCTCCGGTGGACTTGGCAGTTTTTTAATGGAGAAAGGTTGGGACCCTTTGGTCGTTTCTTTTTACAGAGGAACTGTAGGGTTAATATGTCTTCTAATTTGGTTTGTATTTCGACCAGTCCGGTTAAACAAACGCTTATGCCTTTGGGCCGTCGTAGCAGGCATTGGGATAGTAGGAAACTTTGTTTTTTACTTTGTTAGCATCTCAGAATCAAGCGTCGCCGTAGCGGCGGCCTTGATGTACACGGCACCTATCTTTGTTCTCCTTATCTCGTTTATATTTCATCTGGAAAAACCTTCTCTCTTCAAATTCATAGCAATCGCTTTCGTGATGGTTGGTGTCGTCTTGCTGACGGAAGTTTACAATGTCGGCTCTGATCAGGTTACAACGATTGGACTTCTAGCGGGCCTAGGCGCCGGACTATCATATGCGTTGTTTATTTTTGGTTTTAAATATGCTTCAAAGCATGGAGAACCACAAGGGATTTTGGCAATCGCTTTTCTTACGTTTACGTTAATCATGTTGTTCTTCACAGATTTGAATGAAGCAGTATCCGTCATTTACTCACCAGACTGGTTCTGGATGATTCTATTAGGGATCTTTGGTGCGGGTTTATCCTTCTTTTTATACGTAGTGGGTTTGGAGGAAACGTCGCCAACTTCAGCTTCTGTTATTGCTATGGTCGAGCCAGTCACTGCGTCCTCTTTTGGATTTTTTCTCCTCAGTGAAACCCTCAACGTTGTTCAACTATGTGGAATGGCGATCATATTGATAACTGTGACCGTCTTAAGCGTGAAAAAAGGTTAAAGTGAATTCATAGACATCGTATCCATCACTGGGAGTTATCTGAAGTAATTATGTGTATTGAAACACCAAAGATCAGTCACTATAATAAATTGAAAACCCTCATTTGATGATAACTCTTTCTAGACAGAAAGGTTGGAAGGTTAAAAATGAAAAAACGACCATTGGGACATTCAGGGATTGAAGTATCGGAGATCGGCTTTGGAGCATGGCAGTTAGGTAATGAAAAAGACTGGGGCAAGATGACGGATGAAGAAGCTATCCATTTAGTGGAACAATCAATGGATGAAGATTGCACGTTTTTTGATACAGCACCAAACTATGGAGCCGGGAAAAGTGAAGAGTTGATCGGAAAAGCCGTTAGAGGAAAACGAGATCAAGTCGTCATTAGTAGTAAGGGCGGCCATCATTCAAATGGAGAGCTGAACTTTGAACCAGAGCAGTTACGGTTATCTGTCGAAAGTAGTTTACGCAGATTACAGACCGATTATTTAGACTGCCTCTTACTACATAATCCTCCGTTCTCAACGCTAACTAGTGAATCTCCGCAGTTTGAGTTACTAGAACAGCTAAAAGCTGAAGGGAAAATTAAAGCGTATGGGGCTTCGGTTGATACGGGAAAAGAAGTGACCGAATTAATCAAGCATACCGACAGTCAGGTGATTGAGGTCATGTTCAATATGTTTCATCAGGAACCAGCCGAGTCAATCAAGCTGGCATGCCAACAAGGCGTCGGAATCATTGCCAAGATTCCACTCGATTCAGGTTGGCTAACTGGAAAGTATGATCGTCATAGTAAATTTAGCGGGATTCGGGACAGATGGAGTGAAGAAGAAATTCAGAGAAGAGCTCGATTGGTAGAAAAAGTTCGTCTCATTCTTGGAGAAGAGCGCTCGATGGTACAAGCGGCACTCCAATATGTTCTCTCTTTCGAAGAAGTGTCTACCACCATTCCTGGGGCGAGAAATATTGCACAACTGCAACACAATATTTCTGCATCAGAAGGTGAGCTGTCGATGAAGGTGTTAAATGAGCTCCATAAACTATGGGAAGAAGAAATAAGCGGTTCGAAGCTACCGTGGTAATTGAAGAAGGTCGGCGGATCAATCGGAACGAGCAGTATCATAAGTGATCACATAAAAAAATGATTGAAGCGTCAGAGCCACTCACTGGTTTTGACGCTTTTTGCAGGCGAATCTTCTCTGCTGCCGAATGGTAGTCTTGTTGAAGGGAAACTTGAGGAAAAGATACCTACTCTAATTAAAACTCTCATGCATTGAATATCTAAAAGGAGACTTAACTTTGAAAAAAACAGTTTTAATCAATGTATCTTTTTTGGTGGAAGTAGAAGAAACTGAAGGACATAAAGATTTTGGGATGATTGATTTGATTACGAATGAGCTGTGTCATAACCAAACAATCAGAATAGGTACGAATGAAATGAATGTGAAATGGGAAAGTTGCTCCACGGTTGTCTTAGATCCAGTTTCACTGAATTGTGGACAATGCTCAACTTGTGGACGTTGGATAACAGACAGAGAAAAAAGTAATCCATTGTTACAGTTGTGTAATGGAGCAACTTTCGAAGGAAAACTGCTGTGTGATGACTGTTTACCAGAAGATCACAGGTGGTCTTTTTAAAAGTGAAGCATTATTCCACATCATAAGCCGGTTCGTCTAATTAGTGGAACTTACAAACAAGCAGAGTTAGTTTATTAAGTCTCCTGCAGACAGCGACGAGAGAATAGTTCTAGTCGCTTTTTTTTTGTGAGTCTAATCTTAAAAAGGATTGTTGATATTTAGTTTCGGATTTACAATATAGATAAAAATAATCATAAAATGGTAATTTTTATAAAAATATTAGTAGAGGAGCTTTTCATAATGGAATCGAAAAGAGAGCGAACTGGCAGACGAACATCATTTTTTCAAACCTATTTGATTCCAATTACAATCGCATCGTCTGTAGTTGTATCCGGCACAGTCGGGTACTTTGTCAGTCAATTCAATATGAATAGGAATGCGGACGGATCTATCGCTCAAGCGGAGATGCAATCACGCGTCGACGATATGCAAGAAGAGTCTGTCACAACTATTGAAAGAGAAGTCCCAAAAATTATTCATGATTTAAAGGAATACGATAAAGATTTAGCTCAGCTTGTCCAACAAGTAGATTGGTTAGAGCAAAATATGGTCCCTGTCCGTAACGTATTAGAACATATCAATTCAGCGACGCTTGTCATCTCAGGAGTCAACAGTGTGGTGAGTAGTCCGGTGTTAGGTAAGATGAGTTCTTATTTAAGTTCTGCCAACAGCACGTTAAATGAAGTGGACGCCGTATTATTTCGATTAGAACACTTATCGAGTATCAAACAAGAGATGGGTCAGACACGTGAACGGGTCAGTCAATTGTATGAGACCTATCAAACTGAGAAAGATCCAGCATTGTTATTAGAGATGGAGCACGAATTGGATACAGAACTGGTGTATCACATTGAAGACGTTCGAACCTCAACGATTGAAGCGAGGGAAGCCCTAGAATCCTCTACAGATGTCATTGTAGCGGCGAACTATACAATCTCTGCGTATCAAAAGGTCAAAAATACAGGTGGGAAAGCCATTGAGACACTACAATTTTGGAAAGAAGAAAAGAATGAGAATAAAATTGATCAAGATGAATTCGATCGAATTGAAAAAGAGCTTACGGATTCAAGAGAACGCCTAAAAGATCTTCCTGAAGAAATGGCCGAGCGATCAAAAGAAACGATTTCCTCTATCAATGAAGTGAAGACGGAACTTCAAGTTGTGAGACTGGCTGAAGTGATTCAAGCAGATTAAAGTTGCTAGCAGACTGTTAAGTTAAAACGTGACACTGATTGCAATCCATTCTAATCTAAAAGTCTTGTATTGAGTACCGGCTACCGAAACAAGGTGGCCGGTTTTTCTTGATGCACAGCCTGAATTATCCCATGCCATATTGCCGTAAAAAATGCGATGTGATAGAATCACTTAGCAAATGATTATCATTATCAATCGAAAAATACGAACACTATATATGAAATGGAGAAGGATTGATCCAATGAACAACATCGAACTCTATAAAACGGCATTTATAAACGGACTTGATGTCGAGCCAGACGCATCATTCGAACAAATGGAGCTCGGTGTCACAAAAGAGTGGGACTCGATTGGCCATATGACGTTGATTGCGGAGCTCGAGGACGCGTTTGACGTCTATATCGATTCGGATTTAATCACAGATTTCAATACGTATCAATCCGGCATCGACCTATTGACACGACTGGGCGTGGACTTCGGACAATGAAGCGCTTTGACTCGATTGAGCAGTATGGAGAACGCACCGCCATCTATGCGGATCGGGCGTACTCCTACGCAGAGATGATGGAGGCGGCCGATTCAATCGCGGATGAGGTCGGTGATCGAACGCTTGTCTTTTGTTTGTGCGCCAACAATAAAGAGTCAATTTTCGGCTATGTCGGCTTTCTCCGCGGCCGCATCGTGCCGCTCCTGTTAGATGCAGCGATTCATCCGGACCAGCTGCAGAAATTAATTGACCGCTATCAGCCGACGTACATTTGGGCGGATCGGGACCATGATCTATTAGCGCAGGAAATGGATTACGCATACGCATACGGTGACTATGCACTGTTTGTCTGTCCACACGCGATTGAGCACGAACTTCATGCCGAGCTCGCGCTCCTCTTGACGACATCCGGTAGCACGGGAAGCCCGAAGCTGGTTCGGCTCAGTTACGCCAACCTCTTTAACAACGCCGAATCAATCGTGTCGTATCTAGACATTGGAGAAAACGACCGTCCCATCACGACGCTTCCGATGAATTACTCATACGGTCTCTCCATCATCAACAGTCACCTCGTGTCTGGGGCGACGATCATTGTGACAGATGCGTCCATCATGCAGAAGGAATTTTGGCAGTTATGTCGTGACCAGAACGTCACGACGTTTGGCGGCGTCCCGTTCTTATACGAGATGCTCGACCGTCTCAAGTTTGAGACGATGGAGCTGCCGAGTTTGACGAAACTGACACAAGCCGGGGGAAAATTGAAGCCTGCTTTAGCCACTAAATTTGCGGAAGTGTGCGAACGAAAAGGTATTCAGTTTTTCATGATGTATGGTCAAACGGAAGCGACGGCACGCATGTCGTATTTGCCGCCGGACCGGAATCGTGAGAAGGCAGGCAGTATTGGCATCGCCATCCCTGGTGGGGAATTAACATTGCGCAATGAAACAGGTGAGACGATTACTTCACCGCACGTCGTCGGCGAATTGATTTATCGAGGCGCCAACGTATCGTTCGGTTATGCCAATGCGTTGTCTGATCTCACGAGCGGAGATGAGAACGAGGGTGTCCTGCATACAGGAGATTTGGCTTATGTCGATGAAGACGGGTATTTCTTCATCGTCGGACGCATCAAACGCATGATCAAGATGCATGGAAATCGGATTAGCCTCGATGAAGTGGAAGACCTCTTACAAGCGAACGGTCATGAGTGTATTTGTACGGGAGCAGATGATGAACTGTACGTATATACGCTACGTGACGATGCTCTCGGCGTGAAACAAGTCATTAAAGACACGATGCATACAAGAGGAGTCACGATTCTACGAATCGACTCCATTCCCCGGAACGAATCCGGAAAAATTCTCTATTCCGCGTTACCGAAACGAGAGCTCATCACCACCTGAACAAACAAGCTGGTGCAAGAGAAGCCTCTGTTGAAAGCAGCATAAGTTTAGAATAATCAGGTGAAGATATGACGTTTATTTCAATTGAGTTTTTACTCTTTCTAGCCATTTTGGTGGCGATGTACTATACGGTGCCGCATCGCTTTCGATGGATACTGTTGTTAGCGGCCAGTTACTTATTTTACGCGACGGTAAGCATCCAATTCATCCCGTTGTTGCTCGTGAGCACGGTCTTTACGTATGTCACGGGAATCCTCATTGAACGACAAGACGGCAAGCGACAGAAAAAGCGCCTCATGCTCGTGGGCGTCACGACTCTAGTTTTGTTCCTCGGTTGGTTCAAATACTTTAATTTCGTGAACGACTCGCTGCGCACGGTGGCCGCATCGATGGGCTGGAACTATGACATCCCGTATCGAGACATCGTCTTGCCGTTAGCGATTTCATTTTATACGTTTCAGGCGATCAGTTATCTCGTCGATCTGTACCGCGGGAAATTGAAGGCCGAGCGTCATTATGGCTACTTTTCGATTTACTTCGCCTTTTTCCCGCAGTTGGTGGCGGGGCCGATTGAGCGGGCCAAGAAGCTACTGCCTCAATTCAAGGCGGAACAACGGTTCGACTATGAACATGTCAGCTATGGGATGAAGCGAATCGCGTGGGGCTTCTTTAAAAAGACGCTCATCGCCGACCGATTGGCCCCGATAGTCGCAAGTGTGTTCAGTCAGCCGGATCCGACCGGTTCGGAGATTGTGCTCGGGACGATGTTATTTTCGATTCAATTGTATGCCGATTTTTCAGCATGCAGCGACATCGCCATCGGTAGCGCGAGGCTATTCGGCATCAAGTTGACGGAGAACTTCCGACAACCTCACTTCGCGGTGTCCATCGCCGATTTTTGGAACAGATGGCACATCTCGCTCTCGACGTGGCTAAGGGATTATATATTCATCCCGTTATGCAAAGGGAAAAAGAAGCGATATCAGATTTATGTCGCTATCATCATCACGTTTTTGGTGAGCGGCATCTGGCATGGGGCCGCTTGGAGTTTCGTCTTATGGGGGCTGATTCATGGTCTGTACCGCGTGTTCGGGGATGCGACGAAACATCAGCGGGAACAGATGGCATCCTTCATTCGACTCGACCGGACGCCTGAGCTTCATAAATGGTTGAAGATCGCGGTCACGTTCCAGTTAGTTTGTTTCTCACGCGTCTTCTTCGTGTCCGACTCGGTCGCGCAAGCGTTTCATCATGCCCGTCTGTATGTGACGCCTTCGTCATGGGCGCCGATGGAGCTGGTGAACGCACTTGAAGTATTCTCGTTGCTCGATTTGATTGTGTTTCTTTTCTTCTTTACGACCGTCCACGTGTTTCAGTACATCGAACGGACGAAGGGATCGGCATGGGACTGGCTGGCCGAGCGTTCGGCCTTTACGAACGTGGCGATTCAACTGTTCGTAATTGTGTCGGTGATTGTGTTCGGTGTTTCGAGTGAAGGATTTATTTACGGTGGTTTCTAAAAAGGGCCAATTGAAAGGATTTGCTATGAGAAGTATATGGATGAAAATTGCGGTGGTGTTGATCACTGTTGTCCTCTTGTTGATCCCGCTCAACAACTTTGTCAAAGAGTCGTGGGCATATAATAACAACCGCGGCGTGTTGGCGTTTCAAGAAGACCCATTTCCTTTGGATATCATCAACTTGGGAACGTCTCACGCGATGTTCGGCTATGCGTTCAAACCGCTCGGCCTGTCGCATCTCGATTTGGCGCTGCCGAGCCAAACGATTGAATACGATTTTAAAATGTTGAAGCAATACGACGAGCATCTTCGTCCGGGCGGGGTCGTCATCGTCTCGCTCTCGCAGATCACGTTCAGCAACGTGGAAATCGGACGAAAAGAAAACTATTATCAAGTGTTGGATCAGGAAGACATCGAACCCGTCAGTACGTTTGATTACTACACGTACACGTCAATCCCTGCGTTGAACAGCGGGAGCGTCTATACGGCGCTGTCACGAGAGATTCGTGATTTTAGATGGGAGTCTCACAAACCGTGGGTGAACAACGGCAAAAATTATTCGGAACGGAAATACGAGATGGTCGAAGCACAGTATAAACAGGCTGTGGAGAATCGTGACATCGAACAAAATATGAAACAACTACAAGAAATCATCGATTATTGTGAACAGCAAGGGTACAACGTCGTATTGGCGATGGAGCCTGTGCATGAGTCGTATCATGCATACTTTGACGAAGACGTGATGGAGCGTCATGTGTTTCAACATTTAGAGGCACTCGACCTAGACATACCGTTCTTAAACTATATGGGTGATCAGCGATTTGTCAGCAATAAAGATTATTTCCATAATCCGGATCATTTAAACGGGGACGGGCGGAAACTGCTGTCCTCGCTAGTCTATGAAGATTTAAAGCGACTCGGTTATCTATAAGCAGTCTAAAAAGGAAATCTACATCGTTGTGTAGATTTCCTTTTTGTTTGGCTTCACATTATGCATGGATTTCACTCATCAACGCATGTGTGTTGTCCTCAGAATCTTCAAAGAAGACCATCCATGTTTCGAGATGTTCGACTTATAAATACAAAACGGAGCTGGATTTTGCGAAGTCATTGATATTCAACGGGTTCGTCGCATGCGTTGAGCCGCGAACAGTCCTAGTGCCAGGACGATCGTGAGGCCGATCTACGTGAACACGTAGATGAGCGGCGACAAGGTTGTTCCAAGGATGACCTCATCTTGCAACACGACGACCGAATCTGCTTGAGCGATTATGTCTGGCTCATAGTTGAGTGTTCGGATGAAGCCAATCCCGAACGTACCGACGAAGTATAGGAGGTGGAGTGCGGTCGAGAAAAGGATGGCGCGTTTCGTGATGTTCAATTCAATCTCCCTTTCCGTGTTTCGCTTGCTGACTTTGTGAAAGTTTTTCTTTCATTTGCGCATGTAATTTGGTGACGGTCCCATCCGGATGTGGGGAAATCGAGACTTGGACGTGGACCGGGAACATGGTCCATAGATCGGTCGGATAGTACGAACCGTCACGAGGCACCCGATGACCTTGGATCGTGAATGATTCGTCTTTGTCATCGAGGTATAATACAAGTGGGACCGACATGCCCGTGCCTTGTTCGAAGCGGTCTCCTTCTTGGATGTACTCTTGAATGAGCGCCCAAACATAGACCTCATTTTTCGTTGTATTCGTGTCGAGGATTTTATACGTCGTCCATACGTCGCCGCCGAAGTTTGGCTCCATCACTTCTGTCGTCAAATAGCGTTCGATCTCATTTTGATCAACGGAAATGGATTGGCTCATCGAGACGAATGATTCTCCTGTTGCCGTGTGATAGACGCCTGAGACGAGCGTGATCGTACAAAATGTGGTCAACATGAGTTTTTTCAAAGGAGGTCCCCCGTATCTGTGCACTGATCAAAGATTTGCTTTTATCGTAGTGTATTTATTACGAATTGTGGGATTTATTTACTAAAATTTAAAGGGGATGATCGGATGCAAACAATCTACATAGCAGGTGGCTGTCTCTGGGGCGTCCAGGCGTTCATCAAGACGCTACCTGGTGTCATTGAAACGGAAGCTGGACGTGCGAACGGGACGACGAACACACTTGATGGGGACTATGATGGCTACGCCGAATGCGTTAAAACAACGTTTGACCCAGAAGTCGTTACGATCGATGAATTGATGGATTACTTGTTTGAGATCATCGACCCGTATAGCGTCAATCGTCAAGGCGAGGACGTTGGGGAGAAGTATCGGACCGGTGTCTATAGCGAGGATCTTCGGCATGTGGATGCGGCCCGTGCGTTTATCCACAGACGGCGTGATGTCGACCGGATTGCGCTCGAGGTGTTGCCGCTCACGAACTACGTACGGAGTGCGGACGAGCATCAAGACCGGTTAGAACGCTGTCCGGACGATTATTGCCATATCCCGCAAACGTTGCTCCACAAATACAAATAAGAGCCGACACAGCGTTGTGTCGGCTCTGTTTCGTTAATCGCGTGTGAGTACGTTGACGAGCAACTGATGCACGACGTCATGGTCACGTACGTCGTGTAGCTTATAGTCTTTCCCGGGCAATGTATACCACTCAGCCGCCCCGACGTAAGTGATGGCGAGTTCGAGCGTGCCGTCTTCTTGGCACGTCGTCTTCAGTTCGAGCTCTCCGCTAATGACGCCGACTTCTTCAGTCATAACGCCATGTGAGGCTTTGAATGTAGAGGAATGTTGATGCATAGCGGACTCCTTTCTGAATCAGTAAATGCAAGCGTTGATGGCGGTTTGAAGGGCCGCTTTCTCTGATGACTGAAGGCTCAGTCCCCAACGGCTCTTTGTCTCGACCCACATCTTCGCATAAGCGCAGCGTGCCCCGGTCCGTGTCGGCTGCCATGTTGACGGATCTTGGTCACCTTTTGAGCGGTTCGAGCTGGCTGAGACGGCAATCAGTTGTGGGCCAGTTAAATCGTTGGCGAAACTTTGGCGTTTCGTCGTCGTCCAACTGTTCGCGCCTGAACGCCATGCTTCAGCCAAAGGTACGACGTGGTCGACGTCGAGGCTAGATGGCGACGTGAATGTGACTCCATCGTAGTAACTGTACCATGACCCTGACGTGACCGGGCAGTCGCCGACGTATGAGTCCGCGTCGCGTTTCAAGACGATTTGACGGGTGTCACAACCGTTGCCTTGACCGCTCCAATGCGGGAACAAGTCACGGCTATAACCGGTCATCGCACCTTCAGTCTTGACCGTCAACGCGTTCAGCTTTGTGAGGGCGCTCGATTTCGACGGGATACCAGGTGGGAGCGCCGAAGCGGTCGGAGTGGTTAAGTGGAGCGACGTGACGATTAAAACGATGGCGAACAAAGAACTGATGCATTTTTTCAACATGTTTGTGCCTCCTATTATGTATGACGACTGAACGACTCACATCTATAATTTCTGGATGCACATCGAATATACACGGCAGAGTCAGCTGAAAGATTGAAATTTACGAAAATGAATCAAAAGATTAGAGAAGTTGAGGTCAGGGACATGAGACATGACATCAGACGTCCCGGCTTTAGAACTACTGACATACGCGTGAGCAACAACTATTGGTATAATGAAGTCGGTTTGTAGTCAAGAACGAAGGAGTTGGAACAGATGAATCAAAAAGACATCGCGGCAATCCGAAAGCATTTCAAGTTGAATGCGGAAGCGGTCAAAATCGCTGAAATTTATAATATTTACATCCGGCAAGACAGCAACGAGATCTTCCACGAAGAGATGCGGTCGTTCCCGTTTTTGGAGCAAGAGCACCAAGAGCTATTTTTGACGAGTTTTAAGAAAGTACTCGGCGGCAAGCTCGACGAGAAGCTGTTTGAAGTGAAGTTCGAGCACCCGGAAGCGGGTCAGACCGACCATACGCAGACATTGTTGTACAAAGGACTGCAGACAGAAGACTTAGAGGACTGGGCCGCCTCGATGCAGAAAATCGCGTTGAAGATGGTTCAAGACGCCCCGTTCGAGAAAGATGTCGTCGTCACGTTCATTCGTTTCCAATACAATAAACCGACGCGGCGTCATTCCGAAGAGACGGAAATCGATATGCGCGACGAGGTGTACACGTCACGGTTCATCCTCGGCAGCATCAACCAGACCGAACTGCCGAAACAGTCGCTCGTGTTCGACTTTATCGAGCGTGAGTACAAATCGAACGTCTTCATCAATCCTGTCATCAAACTCGACGCACCCGTCGGCGGCTTCTTGTTCCCGTGTTTCACGGACAACGCGGCCGACGTCAACCATGTCCTGTATGCGGCCCAGAAGGCGCATCAACCGGACTTCGGTTTTATCGAGCACGTGTTGAATGGCACAGAAATCGTGACGGCGGTTGAAGAGAAAGCGATGTTCGAAGAAGTCGTCAAAGCCGTCATCGGGGAAGAAGTCAACTTGGCGACGCTCGCCACCGTCTATGAAGAGATCAATTATTTGATCGTCGCGGAAGAAGAGCGTGAGGACGAGGACGAGACGGTCCCGATGCTTGACGCACGAGCGGTCGAGGTCGTGTTGAAAGCGAGTGGCGTCGAGGACGTGACGACGGAGAAAGTCGAGCAGGCGTTCAAACAAGTCGTCGATGATACGCAATACGAGATGAAGGCGAGCAGCGTCGTCCCGAAGTATACGTCGAAGTCGATTAAAATCAACACGAAAGTCGCAAATATCACGATCAGCCCGCAAGATTTGAAATACGTGAAGCAAGTGAACGTGAAAGGCAAACGATGTCTGTTAATCGAATTGGAAGAGGACACGGAAATCGAAGGATTCAAGTTGATCTCGGAAGAACTGTTCGACTAATTCATCTCGGCTGGACAAAATCCGTTGCACCCGACAGAGCTGATTGAGCATGTGCTGGCAGCGATTGTTGTTTTTGTGATGTTATGTATTTCACGGGAAATGGCGAACGATAATTCGCACGCTAGCTGTGCTCTGTGTGCAAGATAGAAGTGACGGGATATCGTGCGCGAAACAATGCGGAATTGAAATTTTTAGAGTGAGAGATGAAGGCTCAGGCGACATTGCCTGAGCCTTTTTTTGACAATCAGGTGAGGAAGGTTGAATTCAAGACGTGTTATCGGTATGATTCTGTTGAAAGCGTTCTCTCGAAAACATTATTTTTTTACGGTTTTTCGAAAGCGCTTTCGATAACGTGGTCAAAACATAAAAAAGGCTCGGAGAGATCAAACTCTCCGAGACCTGGATTGGTTATTTATGTGCTTTACTCACTTTTAGCTTTTTACCTTTGATCGGTGTCGACTCCATCGCCTGAAGGACGAGTGAGCCTTTGCCGTTCAAGATGTCGACGTACGTCATCTGATCGGTGATCGTGATGATGCCGATGTCTTCGACTGTCACACCTGGGATTTTGGCGATCGTGCCGACGAAGTCGATGGCACGAAGTTTTTTCTTCTTCCCGCCGCTGAAGTGAAGCTTCAGGATGTCTTGGTTGATGCGGGCCGTCTTGTTGTTACGGACGACGCGTCGACCGCTCAACTTCTCTTCGAACGCCGCTTTGCCGCGAGCGACTTGTGCTTCGGTAGGGGCGTCCATCGTCGGGATCTCGAACTTGATGAACGCTTCGATGGCGCGAACGAATTTACCTTCATAAGGAGTCGCGAGCGTGAGGGCTTTCCCTTTGTTACCGGCACGGCCTGTCCGTCCGGTCCGGTGCACGTAGCTCTCTTTTTCCATCGGCACGTCATAGTTGATGACAAGATTGACGTTATCGATATCGATGCCGCGTGCCGCGACGTCTGTCGCGACGAGATAACGGAAGTTGCCCGTCTTGAACCCTTCCATGACTGCGAACCGGTCTTCTTGCTCGAGTCCACCGTGGAGCCGTTCACAAGAATAGCCGGCCTTATCGAGCGCGCTGTACACGGTGTCGACATGTTCTTTCGTCCGGCAGAAGATGAGACAGCTGTCAGGATTTTCGACGACAGTGATGTTTTGTAACACCGACAACTTGTCTTCATTGCGGACTTCGATCAAGCCGTGCTCGATCGTCGAGGCCGTGACGCCAGCAGACTCGATCGAGATGCGGGTCGGCTCGTTCATGTGTTGTTTACACAGACGCTCGATGTCATTCGGGAACGTGGCCGAGAACACCATCGTGACGCGATCAGTCGGTAGCTTTTGAATGATGGCTTCAACGTCGGCGAGGAAGCCGCGGTTCAACATCTCGTCCGCCTCATCGATGATCAAGTACTTGATTTGGTCCAAGACGAGCGTTTCACGTTCGATATGGTCCATGACGCGTCCCGGTGTCCCGACGACGATATGTGTCTTCTGTTTCAAGTCTTCACGTTGTTTCGAGAACGGTTCTTTCCCGTAGACGGCAGTCGCCTTGATCCGTTTGAAGCGGCCGATGTTCGTCATGTCTTCCCGGACTTGGACGGCGAGCTCGCGTGTCGGTGTGAGAATTAACACTTGTGGTTTGTTTTCTTCCCACTCGATCATTTCAGTGATAGGAATGCCGAATGCGGCCGTCTTGCCGCTCCCGGTCTGTGCTTTGACGACTAGATCTTGGTGCTCGAGTGCGAGCGGGATGACTTTCTGTTGCACTTCTGTCGGTGCCACGTACTTCATGATACCGAGTGCGCGTTGGATGTCTTCACTTAAGCGGTAGTCCGCAAAGTTTGGTTGATTCATATGTTTACCTCGTTTTCGTGTAAGAAACTTCTGTTGCAGAAATTTTCATTAGCAATTTGGATTACGTCTCATTATACACGAAAGGGAGCAGTTCGTCGTTCATCCGTGAAATCGAGCGAGTGCGAAAGGGGAGAGGTCGAACTGACTTCTACCGCCTAACGCTAGTTGTGTCAACACTTCACCGATGACACGACCGAATTTGAAGCCGTGTCTGAAGAAGTAAGATTTAAGTCAACGGATAAAGCTGTCATCAGCAAGGTAGCGGTGATTGAGAAAGGAGCATTCAGTTCATGTCGACTCAAAGTAACCCGTACGAACGGTTAGTTGACGAGTTAAGTGCAGTACATATTCGAGAGATGATCGCTGGCGTCGAGACGACGATCAAACCGATCCCGGACTCAAATAAACAAGGTGACCTCGACCCACGCGTGTTGGCGAACACCAGTCAGCAGGCACCGGCCGATGAGGCACCGGCACCGTTTGACCTCGCGGCCGTCCGCGCAAGCATGGGCTGGCCGAACCGTGACGTGACGACACGTCCGATCACGACGGAACCGATCACGATTCCAAGTCTTGAAGGCGACATCCCGGCCCGACTCTATCGGCCCGAGTCAGATGAGCCGTTACCGGCCGTCCTGTTCTTCCACGGCGGCGGTTTCTTCGGCGGGACACTCGATACGGTCGAGAACCCGTGCAAAGCGCTCGCTGAGAAAGCGAACGCGGTCGTCGTCTCGGTCGACTATCGGCTCGCGCCGGAGCATCCGTTCCCGGCTGGCTTGCATGATTGCTTTCAAGCGGTCAAATGGGTATACGACCAGGCCGATGAGCTCGGGGTGTTGCGAGACACTATCGCCGTCGCGGGCGATAGCGCCGGGGGAAATTTGGCGACCGGCTGCTGTTTACTCGATCGTGCGCAACAGACGAGCATGATCAGCTTCCAGGCACTCATCTATCCGGTCGTCAATTTAGGTTCGGTCCCGACAGATGATTACGCATGGGACATCGCACAATACGATATCCGACATCATCACGACTTGATTCGCGGGATGGTGCTAGCGCTCAGCGATTCGGATTCGATGTTCAACAACATTTATTTACAAGGTGCGACCGACGTGACGCATCCGCTCGTATCGCCCTTGTTGGCGGACGACTTGAAGAACCTCCCGCCCGCGCTTATCGTGACGGCGGAGTACGATTATTTGCGCTTAGAAGGCGAGGCGTATGCGCGGAAACTCGCGCGCGACGGCGTGAAGACGAGACTGATTCAATACCGAGGGATGGACCACGCCTTCCTCGATAAAATCGGGGACTATCCGCAAGCTGAAGACTGTATGAACGAAATCGCAAACGAAATGAAGGAGCTGACAACATGAAACATTACACATTGAACTGGGATACGTATAAACAACTGGCGCGAACGGCGGTCGCCGAAGGGGCTGTCCTCTTAAAGAACGAACAGACGCTGCCGATCCAGGCGGGGACGACCGTGTCCGTGTTCGGTCGCAGCCAATTCAACTACTATAAGAGCGGGACCGGCTCAGGAGGGATGGTCAACGTCTCCCACGTGACGAGTCCGCTCGAGGCGCTCCAAGCGAGTGAAGGCATCCAGCTGAACGAGTCGCTCCTTCAGACGTATGAGGCGTGGGTCGAAGAAAACCCGTTCGACAAAGGTGTCGGCTGGGCCGGCGAACCGTGGTCACAGCCGGAGATGGCCGTCACGGACGCGCTCGTCGCGGAAGCGGCAGCCAAGTCGGATATGGCGCTCATCATGATCGGGCGTACGGCGGGTGAGGACCGTGACAACACGGCCGACCCGGGCAGCTACTTGTTGACCGAGATCGAGAACGAGTTGATCGAGAAAGTGTCGAAGGCGTTTACGAAGACGGCCGTCGTCTTGAACGTCGGCAACATCATCGATATGAAGTGGGCGACGGACTATGAGCCGAGCGCGATTCTTTACGCATGGCAAGGGGGATTAGAAGGTGGGACGGGACTCGTCGATGTACTCACAGGCAAAGTCAGCCCGTCCGGCAAGTTGACAGACACGATCGCCCGGTCGATTGACGACTATCCGTCGACGAAAAACTTCGGTCACGCCGACAAAGGAATTTATCAAGAAGATATTTATGTCGGCTATCGCTATTTCGAGACGTTCGCGAAAGACGAGGTGCTCTATCCATTCGGTTTCGGGTTGTCGTATACACGTTTCAGCACGGAAGTCGTTGAAACGAGCGAACAGAACGGTTTGATTACGATCAACGTCGCGGTGACGAACACCGGGGCAGTTGACGGGAAAGAAGTCGTCCAGTTGTATGTCGAGAAGCCGCAAGGCGTCCTCGGTAACCCGGCGCGCGCCCTCGTCGCGTTCGATAAGACAGGTCTGCTTGCACCAGGAGAGCGGCAAACGCTCGAATTCTCCGTCCCGGTCACGGAATTTGCGAGCTATGACGATCGTGGCGTCACCGGACACGCGTCGAGCTTTGTCTTAGAAGCGGGGACGTACCGGATTCACGCTGGGACGGACGTCCGTTCAGCTGTCGCGGTCTTCGACTATGAGCTCGCCGAACTACAAGTCGTCGAGACGCTCAGCGAGAACATGGCGCCGGTCACACCGTTCGACCGCATCAAGCCGGTCGCAAGCGGCCAAGGATATGAAGTCAGCTATGAAGAAACACCGCTGCGCCAGGTTGACGTCGAGGCACGTTATCTCGCCGAACGTCCGATGCAGCGCCATCAGACAAGCGACAACGGCTTGAAGCTGACGGACGTCTATCACGGGAAAGCCGAGCTTGAGACGTTCCTCGACCAGTTGACGGATGAGGACCTCGCCTGTATCGTCCGCGGACAAGGCATGAACTCGCCTCGCGTGACACCAGGGACGGCCGCCGCGTTCGGCGGCGTGTCGGACCGTTTGAACGAGCTCGACATTCCGGCCGCTTGTTGCGCGGACGGTCCGTCTGGTATCCGGATGGACATCGGCACGAAGGCGTTCGCGTTGCCGAACGGGACGCTGTTAGCGTCAAGCTTCAACGTGGCGTTGATCGAAGACCTGTTCGAGATGACGGGACTCGAGATGCGGAAAAACCGCGTCGACACGTTGCTCGGACCAGGAATGAACATCCATCGTAATCCGCTCAACGGACGGAACTTCGAGTACTTCTCGGAAGATCCGCACGTGACGGGCAAGATGGCGATCGCCCAGTTGAACGGGATGCACCGCGTCGGCGTGACCGGTACGCTCAAACACTTCAGCGCCAACAACCAAGAAGCGCACCGCCACGACATCGACTCGGTCGTCTCGGAACGGGCGTTACGCGAGATTTATTTGAAAGGGTTCGAGATGGCGGTCAAAGAAGGCAAGGCGACGTCGATCATGACGACGTACGGTGCCGTCAACGGCGTCTGGACGGCCGGGCTATATGATCAGAACACACGTGTCCTTCGCGACGAGTGGGGCTTTGAAGGCATCGTCATGACCGATTGGTGGGCGAAAGTGAACCACCATGAAGATGAGCCGGCGAACCGTCAGAACACGGCGGCGATGGTCCAGTCGCAGAACGACTTGTACATGGTCGTCGACCGTCCGGATACGAACTCGTTCGACGACAATACGGGAGCGGCACTCGCTGCCGGTACGTTGACGCGGGCGGAACTGTTGCGGAGTGCGGCGAACATTTGCCGCTTCGTCTTGCAGTCTCCGGCGATGGAGCGTCTGCTCGGGCTTCATGACGGTTCAGTCGAAGTGATCGGACTCGACGAAGAAGAAGGACAAACGATCGATTTCGATGTGACGTATCAGCATCTTGCGAACGGAGAGAGCGTCAGCTTGATCGACGCGGACACATCGACGGGGAACACACACGTCTTCGCCGTATCGGTCGATGAGACGGGCACGTACGACGTGACGATCACGGCCCGTTCGGAAGCAGGAGAGCTCGCTCAAATGCCTGTGACGCTATTTGCGAACAACATCCCGGGTCCGACGTTCACGTTTAACGGAACGGGCGGGGAATGGGTGACGCAGACGAAGCAACTGTTCTTCTTGAACCAACACAACTACTTGCAGCTCTACTTCACACTCGGCGGTCTCGACGTGAAAGACATCACGTTCACGCTCGCTGACTCGTTCAGTATGAAGAACGGATAATTGAAAAACGCCGTCTCGAAAAGAGGCGGCGTTTTAATATGCTTTTAGGGATTTCCACGTCGATTCATGGCACTGAAGAGCCGTGGTTGTCACACATCCAGTTGGAGAATGATTTTTGTGAACGTCTTAAAATCATCGATGTGCTTTTCGAGAATCGCTTCAAGAATATCGAGTTGGAGTGCTTGATAGTCATGGACGGCGATATTACGGAATCCGACCATGTTCACGAGCGTCTTCGCTAGGGCGCTGTCAATGATGCCTGCCTCCTCGAGCATGATGAACCCGTCCCGGCTCGCTTTGGGCACGCCCAATTTCTTTTGGCTGACTAGGTACATCGCGATATCGATACTCGCTTCACACGCACGTTGGATATTGAGAATGATGCTGTCTTGCTTCGTGAAATCGTGTAGGTGATCTGGATTATCGTCATACACGTCATGGATTCGCTGAAGACAGCGTTCGATTGTCGTCACTTTGTTCAACACAACATCATTCATCGAATACACTTCCTCTAGCTTTGATTTCTTTCAAGACGATGTCTCGTTGTTCGTTCAATTCGGCATACATCCGATATGCTTTAATGCGTTGCCGTACCCATTCATTTTCGTCTCGAATTAGGAAAGGGATGCCCTCTGAGAATATCTGCATGGCAAAGACGGTATCGACTTCACGGATATCGACGAGGTCGACATCTCGTCCACATAGAAGTGCTAATTCGCTGGCCAAGTTGAAGCGTTCATATGGTGAGAGTCGCTTCTGACCGAAGTATGCTAAATCGACATCACTATCCTCACGATCTGTTCCTTTGGCGAATGACCCGAACAACAAGATGAAATCCGCGTCTGTTTCACGTTGAAGCGTTTCAATGATCATTTGTCTTACTTTTTCAGAAATCATACTCTCACCTCCTCATTTCATTATACGCTCTCTAGTATCGGCCTGAACATTTATTCAGTCAGAAAAAATGAATCATAATCGGATAAAGAGTCGTATAGAGGATAACACGGAAAAAATGGAGGAATGATAATGAACACGCTTTACATGAAACAGAAAGTCTTCAGCTTGCGCGGACGGTTCACGATCAAGGACGCGGATGAAAACGATATGTATTTCGTCGAAGGGAGCTTTATGAAGCTGCCGAAGTCGTTCACCATCTCGGACAAGGATGGGCGCGAGATCACGACCATTACGAAAAAGACGTTCAGCTTCTTACCGAAGTTTTACGTCGACGTCGAGGGCGAAGAGACGATGACGATCTCAAAAGAGTTCACCTTCTTCAAACCGCGTTATACGATTGACGCAGCAGGGATTGAAATCGGTGGCGACTGGTGGGATATGGACTTCGAGGTGACACAGAACGGGCAAGTCATCGGCAGCGTCCAGAAGAAATGGTTGTCATGGGGCGACACGTATGAGATTCAAGTGATCGATGAGACGATGGAGCACATGCTCATCTCGATCGTCGTCGCCATCGATTGTGTGAAATCAGATCAAGCGGCAGCGAGTGCGGCCACATAAAGGGGATTGAACGATGGAGTTTTGGGACGTCTATAACGTTGACCGAGAAAAAACAGGGCGGACGTGGCAGCGGGGCAATCGTCTCGAGAATGGCGATTACCATCTTGTCATCCACGTCTGTATCTTTAACAAGCAAGGACAGATGTTGATTCAGCAGCGTCAGCCGTTCAAAGACGGCTGGTCGAACATGTGGGACATAACGGTCGGCGGCAGTGCCACGGTCGGCGACACGAGCCAACAGGCGGCGATGCGCGAGCTTGAAGAAGAGATCGGTCTGACACTAGACTTAACAGACACGCGACCACATTTGACGATCAACTTTGACGAAGGGTTCGACGACATCTATCTTGTCGAAATGGATGTCGATTTGAATAAGTTGACGCTTCAAGAATCAGAAGTGCAGGCGGTGCAGTGGGCGGATGAGGCGACGATTCTTAACATGATTCGAGCGGGTGAGTTCATCCCGTACCACGAACCGATGATTCCATTGTTGTTCGCGATGCGAGGCCAATGGGGAGGAATCAATCATGTGGCAGCAGTACACGTGGATTAACGAGCCGAGAGCAACAGATGTACGGGAGAGACTTACCTTCGAGACAGAAGCGGACACCGATTTTTGGCGCAACACCCACTACGGTTTCAACCGGATGACGGCGCACGCCTTGTTGACAGATGTGTCGACCGAACAGTTCACGTGTCGCGCGACTGTAGAGATGAAGCCGAGCTATACATACGATCAGGCTGGCATTTTGTTGTATGTGAATGACGACCATTGGCTCAAGACGTCGATCGAATACATTCAGGATTTTCAGTCACATTTTCAGATTGGACAGTGAGGAAAACTTAAGCATCGACCTGATTTATGGGTTGGTGCTTTTTTATGTGTCATTTTCATTTCACTTCAAGAAAATGGTTGAATCTAGGTAGGTGAAAAAATTATAATAGACATAACGAAAGCGCTTTCGGAAAACGCTTTCAATGTTCGTGCGTTGTTAGAGGAGAGGCAGGTACGACTGGAGTGTGTCTGCCTTCATTTATGTCAAAGGAGGAATTTTGATGAAGAAATGGGTAGCACTTGCTCTCGGTACCGGACTTGTCTTGTCAGCCGCACAAGGCGCATCTGCCGAAAAGCCAGAGAAAAAAGACCATACGAAATGGAAGCTCGTCTGGGCGGATGAGTTCAGTAAGAAAGAGATCGACCAGACAAAATGGAATTTCGATACGGGGAACTGGTTACTCGGCAAGGATGGGAATCCAGTGGCACCAGGATGGGGAAACAATGAGAAGCAATTTTATACGGACAAAAACGAAAACGCTTTCGTAAAAGACGGCAAGCTCGTCATTCGGGCTCAAAAAGAGCAGACGACGGACGAACTTGGGACGTATGACTATACATCGGCGAAGTTGACGACGAAAGGGAAGTTCAATCAAACGTACGGCCGTTACGAGATGCGGGCCAAACTTCCAATCGGCAAAGGGCTATGGCCGGCGTTTTGGATGCTTCCGGAAGATGACCGTTACGGTGGGTGGGCCGCTTCGGGTGAAATCGACATCATGGAATCGTGGGGCAGTCAACCAGACAAAGTCGCTGGGACGATTCATTACGGTGAGACGTGGCCAAACAACAAGTATACGGGCAAAGACTATCACTTTGCAGAAGGTAACGGCATCGACAAATGGCATACATATGCCGTCGAGTGGGAGCCGGGCGAGTTGCGTTGGTATGTCGATGGAAAACTGTATCAGACCCAAAACGATTGGTACGCCAAAGGTTTGAACCAAGCGACGAAGTTCAGCTACCCGGCGCCGTTCGACCAAAACTTCTACTTGATCATGAACTTGGCCGTCGGCGGTTGGTTTGACGGGGACGTCGATGCGACGACACCGTTCCCGGCCGAGATGGAGGTCGATTACGTCCGTGTGTTCGATTTACAGAACCGCGACTACCGCAAGGCGGTCGAACCGGTGTACACGGACGAAGAAATCGTATTGCCGGACGGAGCGAAACAACCGTCTGAAGACGGAAACCTCGTCTACGACCAAGATTACACGGAGCCGATCACGACCGTGACGAACGGTTCGCAAGCGCTCGATCCGACGTACTGGAACTATGTGGCCTTGCCAGACTTTGGCGGCGTCGGGACGGTTGATGTCATCGAACAAGCAGGCTCACGCTTTGCCGACATCTCGATCACTCAAGCCGGCAGTCAGCCATATTCGCACCAATTGATTCAAAACGTCTCACTCGGTAAAGGCGGACACTATAAAGTGACGTTCGACGCGAGTGCCGATTCGGCCCGTTCGATCGCCGTGAAAGTCGGCGGCGGACCAGACCGCGGCTACGCGAAATACTCGGATGAAGGTTCATTCGATTTGACGACAGACGTACAGACATATTCGATGACGTTTGATATGGCGGAAGACACGGATCTCGCGGCACGTCTCGAGTTCAATGTCGGACTCAGCACGGCCGGCGTTCAAATCGGGAACGTCCGTGTCGAACAGACCGAGCGTGCAGCGCTCGACCCGAACGCTACGAAACCAGCGCTCGGCGACGGGAACTTGGTCTACAACGGAACGTTTGACCAAGGCGCGATGGACCGCTTGACATACTGGCAGTTCGACCCGGGCGCAACGAAAGGGACGGCTACAGTTGACGAGAAGTTGCGTCACTTCAAGTTCGTGACGAACCCGAAAAAGGGCGAACCGGCAACGCTCGTCCAAAACGGGATTCAATTGACGGAAGGTCATGACTACGTGTTGCGCTTTAAAGCGAGAGCGGAACGCATCAAAGCACTTCAAGTCGGTTTGAATGGAGCCGACGGCAACACGTATCTCCCGCTTCAAGACGTCGCGTTGACGCGCGAGTTTGAAACGATCGAGATCCCGTTCACGATGGGACAAGCGACAGACCTGTTGAGCCAGCTCCAGTTCGTGCTCGGCTCGGCGAAAGGCTCGATTGAGCTTGACGACGTCAAACTGTTCGATGTGACACCGATCGCGATCGACCCGTCTCCGCTGAAGAACGGATCGTTCACGGACGGGTTGACACATTGGGGCTCTTACGTGCACTTCGATGCGCAAGCCGCGGTTGAAGCGGTGAACGAAGCCGCTCAAATCTCGATCGGGCAAGAAGGACAGGAACCTTGGAGCGTCTTGCTTGAGCAAGGCGGTCTTGAACTGCACCAGGGACAGACGTATGTCGTCCGTTTCGATGCTTCTTCGACAGTCGCGCGCAACATGGAAGTGACGGTCGAGAACGCGGCGTATACGCGTTACTTGAGCCAAATCGTTCAAGTCGGACCTGAGACGAAAACGTATGAGTTTGAGCTCACGATGGGTCAAACCGATATGACAGGATTGAAATTCTTGCTCGGACGCACGGACGGTTCGCCGCTCGGTGCGCACGATGTGACGATCGATAATGTCAGTGTGACAACGAAATAATGCAAACAAGGAGCGTCTCGACATTTTCGAGGCGCTCCTTTCGCGTGTCATTGAACGTTTTTTCGACTGATGAGCCGGGCCGTGCGCAACAAGGAAGGCAGGAGCGTCCGTCGTTGCCGGAACGCCAAGTAGCGGCCTTCCCATGTCGGTTTGAACTTGTTCTTAAATTGCCTTAACCCACTGAACGGATAAATGTAGCTGATGTTCTCGAAGATGTCCGCCGCGATCCGCTCGGGCCAGTAAGCGAACGTATGCTCACCGACCGATGCGAGTGGGGCGACTCCGAGCCCGACATCGGCATACCCATTCTCCCGCGCCCACTCGATTACGTGAAGAATCAGTATTTCGATTGAGCCGGGCGGGGCGTCACAACACGAGCGCATCAAGTCAATCGATACGGTACCATGCCCGCGCAGCAGCGTGATGAAGGCGACAATTTGTCCATCGACGTCCTTCAGCAGCGCCATCGGATAATGGGATAGGGACTGCTCGTTGAAAAATCCGAGCGAGAAGCCTTTCTCACTGCGATTACCGATCCATTCTTCGGAAATATCTTTTAACGAGGTGATGATCGCCTCGTTCGGTCGCGTGATCACGTCCACGGTAAAGCCTTTTTTTATGAACTGGTTGTTTAGGGAGCGCATGTTCGCGCGCTTTTTACCTGTCAGTGAGAACGTATCGACATTGATCGTCGCCTCTTCGCCGAGCTTGAAAAACGTGAAGCCAGCGTCATGCAGGCGCGGCATCCAGTTCGGTGTGGCTTGATAGAACAACGGGACATAGCCGAGATGATCGGTCGCCTCAATGAACTGAATCAACAGCTCGGAGGCGGCACTCGTCTCACCTTGTATGTCTCCTAAAACGATTGCGTGATTACCAGATAACGCGAACAACAGGCAGGCGTTGTCATCAGGCCCATAATAGACGCGCTTGTCATTCATGTAAGCCAAATCAAACGTGTGTGATGTCGCATGCGTCGTCTGGAACCGTTCAAAGCGCACCGGTTCGAACGCCTCACCAAGACGGGGACGCTTCAGACGGTTAAACAAGACGAACAGGACACTCAATAGCAGGCCTGATATCATGACAGCGCTCACGCTTAACAGGGCAGCTTGATCCGGTTCAAAGAAAATCGTGTCGCTTTGACTGAATGACTGGAGCAAAATCGCATGTGTCCCGACATATAGACTGACGTACAACACGTTTCGGAAGAAGCGGCTGATGGTCAGGATCGAGCGATACCGCGTGTGCTGGTTTCGGGTCAGCCAAACGAACAAGGCAAATCCGACCACGACCAACGCTTCGAACAAATTGAACCCGCGTGCGAATATACCAAGCGTCGCGAAGAAGAACGACACAGCCGTGATCCACAGCACCCGTTTCGTGCGGATATACATGCCGTAGGTGCTCACTAACGTCAGGAGTCCGGCAACGAACAGACAAAGCGTCCCGACCCATTGCATCCAAGGGGCTGTCACATAAAGCGGGGCCACACTCGGGAGCAGCGTTTGAAACCAGAGGACGAGACTCGTCATCAAAGCGATCAGACTGCCGGCGAGCCGACCGGTCTTGGCGAGTGTCCGCAACACGGTGCGCCAGACGACCGTCCCGATTTCATACGATGAGCCGATGATCGGTTTGTATTCGATTTGTTTGACGACCTGGTCCCCGAAGGCGATCGCGGCTAAAAACAAACCAATCATGAACGGGACGATGAAGTAGACGAACCGATAGACGATCAAGGATGACAAGACAATCTCTTGATCGATGCCGAGCTGCGTCATCCCGACCAAATACAATAGATCAAACGAGCCGGCTCCGCCTGGGACGAGTGAAACGACCCCGACGATTGTGGCGACGATGAATACGCCCAGCATACTAGCAATCGGGGCGTCCCCGCCGAGGAGATACAAGGCGTACAAGGCGACGAGTCCTGCTGTCACCCATTCCGTGAATGATGTGGCGATGTAGCCGAGTAACGTCGACCAGCTCAAGTTCGATCGTTTGCGGGTCATATAGATGTAAAGTGGCAAGACGGCTAGCGTTGCCAGCAATATGGGCCAAATCCACTGCTTCGTCGATATCAGCGTTGTGGCCGGAAATAGGCCGGATAGGACCCCGATCGACAGTAGAGACAGTCCGCTGATCAGCGTCGGTGTCATCCAACCGATAGCCCGGAGCAGTCGCAATGTATCCGTGTACGGACGATACAGCGAGGTCCTGAGTGCGATGCCGATGACGCCGCCGAACCCGAGCATGCCGTTCATCGAGTTGGTGATCCAAGCCGCACGAAGCAACTTGTGGAACGGGATATGAACGTTCAATGAGCGGAGTAAAAAGTAGTCGTATCCGGTCATCGTCAGGACAGCGAGCAAGCCGAGAAGAATCAAGCTGGATTGTTCGAATCCTGTCAGTTTTTCTAACGCCGAGAAGGCGGCTGCGAGCGATAAGTTTTGTAGTTCTTGCCCGCTCTGATAAAGAATCAGGCCAATCAATAGGAATGGAACCAACCATTTCAGCTGCTTCCAAGAAAGTCGTTTTTGCATCATGTTTTCTCCTTACGGCTACGAGCTTAGTGTTAGCAGTATATGCTGTTTTGCTTGTCAGGAATAGTTAATCCTGTAGTGTATACGACCCGAATTCGCACATCGATTCAAAAACATGAACAAGTCGCACATTGAGCCTAGTAAAAAAACATCAAACCCCCTATATTTGGTACACTAAAGGTGTCCTATCTTGACGTCTTGATCGGCGTAGTGAACTAGGACGATTCCCGTCACCTTAGGAGACATTTTGGAGGAAATTATGATTAAATTACTAGCCGACTCAACTTGCGATTTATCAGACGACATTTTAGTAAAATATGATATCGGTGTAGCTCCACTCATCATCACGATGAACAATAAATCGTATGAAGACCGCGTCGATATTCAGCCCGATGAGTTTTACGGAATGTTGGAAGCGCTACCGGAATTTCCGACGACGGCGATGCCGAGCCCGGCGACATTTTTGAAACTGATGGAAGATGCCGTCACGGCCGGCCATCACGAAATTTTATGTATCTGCATGTCGAGTGGGACGAGTGGTTCGTATCAATCGGCCGTGCTCGGCAAAGAATATTTTGAAGAGGCGCATCCGGATTCGACGGTGAAGATTCATATTGTTGATTCCCGTTCGATGAGCCACGGCAGTGGTTGGTTACTTATGAAGAGCGCGCAGATGCGTGAAGCGGGTGCGACGTTCGAGGAACTCGTCGACTTCAATGAGGCGTATAAGATAAAAGTGAAGCACTTCTTGTCGGTCGACGACTTGGATCATTTGATCAAGAGTGGCCGCATCTCGAACGCGAGCGCGATCATCGGCAAGCTGTTGATGGTCAAGCCGATCATGAGCATGAAGAACGGGAAAGGTGCCATCGTCGCCAAAGAACGCGGAACTCGGAAAGTGCTCAAGCACTACACGGACGAGTTCATTAAACGCTACGACAAGGACATCACGAACTTCATCATCATCGGTTATACGTCGGACCAGAAAATCGCTGAGAACTTGAAAGTGAAAATCCAAGCCGAATCGGACTTCGAAGGTGAGATCTATCTGATGCAGATGGGTGTCTCGGTCGGCACGCACGTCGGCCTAGGTGCGATCTCGATGTTCTTTGTGGAAAAGTGAAGCAGTGAAGCCGTCTCGTGATGAGACGGCTTTTTCTGTGGATAACGTTATCCACAGGTCGGGTCCGACCAGACGCGTTTGACTGAAAAAAAGTTATCCACAATTTTCAACTGATAGACGTCCGGATTACTAAGATTCCGCCACGTCTCGAAATCAAACTGGTTATCCACATGTTGTAATAAGAGCGCGAGCAGATTGCCGTGCGTCACGAGAATCGTCGGACCGTTTATTTGAGTGACGACGTCCAAAATCCGAGCAGTTGCGTCTAGGCCCGATTCAGCTTCGGGTAACTTGAACGAAGGGTCGTCGAACGAGTGGCGGAGTAGGTCGAACCAATCAGCCCTCGGTTCGAGCGAGAGGATGCGCTCACGAAGCTTCGGTTCCTGTTCAATCGTTAAGTTCCGCTCGTTAGCGACAGGTGTGATTGAAGCGACGGCCCGAGTGTAATCGCTTGAGATGATGCGCTCGATCGGGATGTCTTGAAAGAAAGCAGAAAGGTCGAGCGCTTGCTGTTCACCGGTTTCCGTGAGCGGAGCGTCCGGCTCTTGACCGGTGGCCGAGCAATGACGGACGAGATAGATGGTTGGCATGGTGGATTCTCCTTGATCATTTTTGATGAGAAGATAATAATGAAATATATGTAAAACGATTTCATGTAATAGGAATTATTTCAATTTATTATAATTCAAGCTGGAGGATCAAATGAGCCATTTTACAGACCAATTAAAAAATTCATTGGAAAAAGGGTTTCTTGATAAGAATCATCATCATATCAGCCCATTTAAACCAGAGCTACTCGTCAATGAGAAGAGCAAGCGGCAAGACGTCTTAACTTCTTTGACGGATGAGTTAAAAGTATGTCGGTCCTTTTTATTTTCTGTCGCATTCATCACCGAATCGGGGTTAGCGACACTAAAATCGACGCTCTTCGACTTACATGAAAAAGGAATTCGCGGAAAAATCATGACCTCGACGTATCAATTCTTCAACCAACCAAAAGTCTTTAAAGAACTACTTAAGCTTCAAAACGTTGAGGTCCGCATCGCCGAAGTTGAGGCGTTTCATTCAAAAGGTTACATTTTTCAGCATAATGAATACTACTCATTAATTGTTGGAAGTTCCAATCTGACGTCTGGAGCGTTAAAAACGAATTATGAATGGAATGTAAAATTGACATCTCATGAGAATGGGGAAATTGTTGAACACTTTTTACTACAATTTGAGGACATGTGGAATGAGTCGATTCAGCTGACGGCAGAATGGATTACGGCGTATGAACGAGTCTATCGTCCGATCTTCGGTGATCGGGTTGCCGAGTTTCCAAGTCGGTATGATGTGAATCGAATCGAAGACGCGTTACGAGTAGAGCCGAATTCGATGCAGCTCGCTGCCTTAAACGGAATCGAAGCAGTTCGTGCCCAAGGAAATCAGCGTGCCCTCGTCGTTTCCGCTACAGGTACAGGAAAAACATATTTAGCCGCTTTTGATGTACGCCGTTATCATCCGAATAGAATGCTGTTCGTCGTTCACCGAGAGCAAATTCTTCAAAAAGCAAAAGCAGATTTTCAAAGAGTAATTGGCGGGAAAGACGAAGACTTTGGTATCCTTTCGGGTTCAAGCCGAGCAACGAATGCTAAATATATGTTCGCAACGATTCAAACGATTTCAAAACAAGAGACGTTGAATCAATTTGACCCGGATACGTTTGACTATATTTTGATTGATGAAAGTCATCGCGCCGGTGCGAATACGTATCAACGAATGATTGAGTATTTTACACCGCGATTTTTACTTGGTATGACGGCAACTCCTGAGCGTTCGGACGGATATGACTTGTTTAAACTGTTTGACTACAACATTGCGTATGAAATCCGATTACAAGAAGCGCTTGAAGAAGATATGCTGTGCCCGTTTCATTATTTTGGGGTGACAGACCTTGCGGTGAGTGGAAATCAAGTTGAAATGGATATGTTTAATCAACTCGTTTCATTAGAGCGAGTTACACGAATTGTGGAAAAAATTGATTACTACGGATTTTCTGGAGAACGTTTGTGCGGATTGATGTTTTGTAGTTCAAAACGAGAGGCAAAACGATTATCTGAAGAATTGAATCGGCGTGGATTTAGAACTTGTGCATTAACTGGAGATGATTCACAAGAGAAACGGCGACTTGAAGTTGCGAATCTTGAAGAAGGGCGCTTAGATTATATTCTGACAGTTGATATCTTCAACGAAGGAATTGATATTCCAAGCATTAACCAAGTCGTTATGCTTCGTCAGACAGAGTCGAGTATTGTTTTTGTTCAACAGTTAGGACGAGGATTGCGCAAACATGACTCGAAACGGTATGTCACAGTAATCGATTTCATCGCAAACTATAAAAATAACTATTTAATTCCGGTTGCTTTATCGGATGACCATTCTCAAAATAAAGATTCGATTCGACGGAAAGTGATTGATCGTAGTTATATGTCTGGAACATCGACAATCAATTTTGAAGCAATTGCAAAAGAACGTATTTATGAATCGATTAACCAAGCAAGATTAACGGATTTAAAAGTATTGAAGGAAGCCTATCAAAACTTAAAGAACCGTTTAGGCCGTACACCAATGCTTCTTGATTTCATCGAAAATCATTCGATGGATCCAATTGTCGTGGGAACGAAAAAGGGGCACTATGGAGAACTGTTAAATACAGTAGAGCGTGATCTTCCGAATCTTCCACATTCTCATTCGCAAGTATTATTGATGGTGACTCAAGAGTTATTATCAGGGAAACGAGTTCATGAAGTTTTGTTGTTACAAGCACTTCTACACCGGAAGACAGTGACAAAACAAGAGTTTATGAACTTGCTACTTGAACAAGGCGTTCGTTGTGATGAAGCAACGTTGCAATCTTTAGAGAATGTATTATCGTTAGGCTTTTTCAAAGATGCAGATCAATTGAAATACGGAGGTCACCCGCTCATTACATTGGAAAATGAAGCGTATCAGTTGTCTTCGCACTTACAGTCGCTATTAACAAATGAATGGTTCTACCGCTTGTTTAACGACGTGTTACAGTCTTCGCTCGCAAGAAGTGAGCGTTACGATCAAACTAAACCTTTGACAAGACTTGAGAAATATACGAGAAAAGATGCGTGCCGGCTTTTGAACTGGGATAAAGAAGAGCAATCAACGATATACGGCTACAAAGTTAAACATCAAACGTGTCCGATTTTTGTAACGTATCATAAAGGTGAAGACGTGGAAGCAAGTGTGAACTATGGAGATACATTTATCAATCCTGAAGTATTCCATTGGTTTACGAGAAGTCGCAGAACAACTAAGTCAGAAGAAGTTATTAAAATTGTAAATTCGAAACAGCGAGACATCGACGTTCATCTGTTTGTGAAGAAAGATGACGATGAAGGTGGAGATTTCTACTACTTAGGAGAAGTGACCCCGGATCTGGAATCAGTTCAAGATACGACAATGCTGAATCAAGATGGACAGGAATTGCCCGTAGTAACGATGAATTTACTTTTACAGGAAAGCGTCGATCAACAAATCTACGACTACCTTCATGAGCAAACGCATTGAAAAAAGCCGAGACGTGTTTTTTACACGTTCTCGGCTTTCGTCGTTTGATTGATGACGTCATTTACGGCAGGGATATCTGCTGGCGCCCAGACGAGGGAATGTAAGTTTTCTCGTTTCAACCAGATCAAAGCGTCATGTTCCGTTGCAACCGGAGTGCCTGACTTCAATTCAGCACGCAGTGAAATTAATTGAATGATAAACGTCTCATATTCATGAACGTGTTCATTAATCACTTCATGTGCTGTGATTTCACAGTTTAACTCTTCAAGAATTTCTCGCTCAAGTGCTTCTTGTAGATTTTCACCAGCTTCGACTTTCCCACCAGGAAACTCCCACATATTTGAGATAAGCATATCGGTTGAGCGAAGTGCGCACAAAATCTCTTGGTTCTCATTTTCGATTACAGCTGCTACAACTTTTACTTTTTTTTTCATACTTCTGACCTCGCTCTGTTCGTTTAGTTGCCTTCATCATACCATTCGAAACAAAGTGTGACGTCGGCGATTTCCGAAGTGTAAACTCGATAAAAAGTTTCATCTCTATTTTCACTACTTAACCCTTATCTTTCATCACAAAAGCGTTATAATCAGTATAACGAGTACAAAGAAACGATCGGCGAATGGGGATTTACTGAGTCGTTTCATACACAAATTCAGGGGAGAAGGATGGGGTTTTCATGAGCAGTGTCCAGAAGAGAACAGACGTCATTTTGATTGGTGCGGGAATTATGAGCGCGACGCTCGGGTCGCTCTTTAAAGAGCTCGTACCGGAGTGGGAAGTCAAAGTGTTCGAGAAGCTCGCAAGCGCAGGGGAAGAAAGCTCGAACGAATGGAATAACGCAGGAACGGGGCATGCCGCCCTCTGCGAGTTGAACTATACGACCGAGAATTCGGACGGCACGCTCGACATCTCAAAAGCGATTAACGTCAACGAGCAGTTCCAAATCTCGCGCCAGTTTTGGGCGCATCTGGTGAACAAAGGATTGATTCAACAACCGGAAGACTTTATCCGCTCGATCCCACATATGAGCATGGTCCAAGGGGAGAAAGATATCCGCTTCTTGAAGAAACGTTTGGAAGCGCTAACAAATAATCCGTTGTTCGATGGTATGGTGTTATCGGACGATCCGGAGCAGTTGCGCGAATGGATGCCGATCGTCATGGAAGGTCGCACGATCGATGAGCCGATTGCCGCGACGAAAATTGACTCAGGGACGGACGTCAACTTCGGCGCGCTGACGCGGGTGCTGTTTGACCATTTGACGAATCATGATGTCGAGGTCAACTACAAGCATAGCGTCGAGGACGTGACACGGCTGCCAGACGGGCTATGGGAAGTGAAAGTGAAGGACATCGAGGCGAATACGATCGAGACGCATACGGCGCCGTTCCTCTTTATCGGCGGCGGTGGCGGCAGCTTGGCGCTGTTGCAAAAGACGGGTATCCCGGAGTCGAAGCATATCGGCGGATTCCCGGTGAGCGGGTTGTTCCTCGTCTGTAAAAACCGTGACGTTATCGAGCAGCACCACGCCAAAGTATACGGTAAGGCGAAAGTCGGCGCGCCGCCGATGTCGGTGCCGCATCTTGATACACGTTACATCGATGGACAGAAAGAGCTCTTGTTCGGACCGTTCGCCGGCTTTACGCCGAAGTTCTTGAAGACAGGCTCGAACCTCGACCTCATCCAATCGGTCAAACCGTACAACGTCGTGACGATGCTTGCGGCCGGGGCGAAAGAGATGCCGCTCACGAAATATTTGATCGAGCAAGTGCTCTTGTCGCACGACAAGCGGATGGACGAGCTCCGTGAGTTCATCCCGACCGCGAAAAACGAGGATTGGGAAATCGTCGCCGCTGGTCAGCGTGTGCAAGTCATCAAAGACACGCCAGCAGGCAAAGGCACGCTCCAATTCGGGACAGAAGTCGTCAGTGCGGAAGACGGTTCGGTCGCGGCGCTCCTCGGCGCGTCACCTGGTGCGTCGACTGCCGTCCACGTCATGTTGAAAGTGCTCGAGCAGTGCTTCCCTGAGCAGTTGCCGGAATGGGAGCCGAAGATCAAGCAAATGGTGCCATCGTATGGCGTCTCGCTCTCAGACCATCCTGAGCTGTTCAAGACGATCCACGAATCGACGGCAATGGCGCTCGGCTTGAAAGAAAAGGGTGTCGTGCACAATTGAATCGGTTGAAGCGAGAATGCGAAAATATTCTCGCTTTTTCTTTTGAATTGCAACATTAAAAACCATATATTGGTTATAAATAAAAGGTGAATACCATCATGTAGGAGGTAGAGGATGGATAAAATCAAGCTTACACAGTGGGAAAGAAAAAAGTATGGTGCTTATCTCGAACACCTGCGAAAATATCCGGACAGTTACGAGTATTGTGTCCTCCCTCATTACGAAGACTATATGGAGACGGCGAAGACGGAATGCGTCCAAATGGGTGATTGCTATGCTGTCCTGATGAAACAAGGGGATCATTATGTTTTGGTCGCCATATTGTTTGATATCGAGTCGGAAGTCACAGAAATATTGGAGTGGCTAGATCATACAGAAGTCCGGTGCCTCACGCCAACAACGGAGACAGTGATCGTTCGAGACGCATCCGAGATCTTGGATGAAGTAAAGTTCAAAGGGCAGCCGCTTTTGCTGATTGAGAAAGGGACTCAAACATTTTTGATTGATCCAGAAGACTTGAACGAAGTGACGGAAGCTTATGACCAGTACAACAAGATTAACAATACAGGATTAGCTGAAGATGTGACTTTACAGACTGATTGAGAGGAGACCGGGGCATGTGTTCAGTTGAAGTGTTAAAAAGTTGGGTCGAACGTGCGCCCCATCCCTACTATTTCCGACCGTTCGTCAGTAAATCCCCGAGTTCAAAAGGCAACGTCTTCATCGTTGGCATCAATCCAGCGACGCCGATGCATAAGGACGACTTTGCAAGTGCTGAAGAGTATATCGATACATTTTGTCATCGAGAGCAGTTTTTAGAGCGCGTGAAGATGATTCGCCGTTCGCAAGGGAAGACGGACTTATCACGCACGCGGATCGGCTTGAATAAATTTGTCGAAGATTTAGAGCTGAGGGCGAATGGAGAAGTTGAAGTGATTGAGACGAATATGAACGCCTATCCGACGAGACGAGCGAAAGATTTGCTTAGCGTAAATCCTGACTTGATTCAGTATGGGAATCGAGTGTTCCGAGAATTGTTATTCACCTATCGACCGAAAGTAATTATTGTCCATAGCAAACAGGCACTCGGCGAACTGCTCGGTTTGCTTGAAGAGGAGCACATGGTTCCACGTCAGACATTCAATCGAAACCTTCGACTCTGCGACTGGATTGCAAAAGGCCCGATTCCATTTACATACCGTGACGGTGGAATCGGGACGGTGCTATGCTCGAAGCATTTTATGTACCACGGGAACTTAGGGATGAGCTTCCAACCGTTGAAGGAACAAGTGTTACAGGCGTTCAGACAATAAAAAAAGACCACTTCATATAGAAGGGTCCAATCAAGTGGCGGCAACAGGTTCAGCGCTCAAATAAGCGGCAATCTGTTGATCGATGACTTCTTCCGACAAATGAAGCGCGAGTGAAAGTTCTTTCACAAGAATCGTTTTAGCGTTTTCTAAAATCTTACGATCCTGTTCATATAACTTTTTGTTCAACGAGACTGCTTCGGTTTGTCTCCGAGCAAGTGTGTTGATGACTTGAGCGATATCGTGACGGTTGCCCGAATGAACGACATGCAAGAATTCGCGGTTCCGGTTATTCGGATGGGGATTCCATTCGACACCAGGAGAGCGGAACGATTCGAGGATCTCTTTTGCTTCTTTAGCTTCCAAGAGTGTCAACATCATGACTTTGTCACTATCGACCGGAATACTGATCTGTAGCTTCTGCGCGTTGTTGATTGGATGGAGCGTATAGTACGACTTCGTCTCACCTGCGACCGTCATATCGGAAATTTCGTCAATGCGACAAACTCCGTGGGTCGAATAGATGATTAAATCATCAATTTTGAACAAATCGATCACCTCTTCCTAATATCCATTATAGAGGTAATTGATGTAAATTGTCAACCCGGTTGACATTGAAGGCCGCACAGACGGAAAAAACCTCTTCTTATGATGAGAAGAGATCAGAGTTTCCAGTCGGTTTGGAGCAACGTCTGCAATTGATTAAACGCATCGTCGCCAAGTGTCGTGGCAATTTTTTGTTCGAGATCGGCTTTTAGCGCCTCGTTTTGTTCATAACAGCGGATACCGAGGTCGGTCAGCTGAATGCATTTGTCTTTTCGGCTCGTCGGGTGGTCGGTCACCGTGACGAGCTCTTTTGTCTTCAAGTTCTTGATCAGTTTATGGATCGCCTGGCGTGACACATGGACGTTCCGTGTCACTTCGGAGATGGTCGGATTCTTTCGGTAGATGCGGGCGAGGATGTACCATTCCGAGTTGGAGATGTAAATATCATGTTGTTCGTTCCATGCCCGTTCGCTAATGCGTCGGATTTGATCGTGGCGCTCACCGAGCAGATCCAAAAGGTGCGTTGGCGTAAGTTGTTCGTATGGAGTCAAATTGGTCACTCCTATTCTGTTTTGTCGTTCCTAACTATACAAAAGCGGATAGGGCGCGTCAATGCGCTAGTATCTCAATTTCAACTGAACAGATGATCATGTCATACGATGACCCGGTTTAGACGCTAGTAAAAAAACGAGACCAAATGGCCTCGTTTTTTTTACTGGCATTCTTTATTTTTGAAATCGATGACCATTCGTCCTTGAATTTTACCTTGTTCCATCTCTTCGAAAATATCTTGGACTTCGTGGAGGCAACGTTTCTGGACGACCGGTACGACCTTTCCTTCGGCCCCGAATTGGAAAGCCTCTTCTAAGTCTTTACGTGTACCGACGAGTGATCCGACGACTTCGATGCCATCGAGGACGAGACGTGGGATATTCAAATCCATTGTTTCAGACGGAAGTCCGACCGCGACAACTTTTCCACACGCTCTTACAGCGTCGACCGCAGAGTTGAAGGCTACTTTTGAAACGGCCGTGACGACCGCAGCATGTGCGCCCCCGAGTTGCTCTTGGATGATTTTGTCCGCAGCGCCCTCTGTCACTGGATTGATGATCATATCGGCGCCACTGTCTTTAGCGAGTTTGAGTTTGTCATCATTGATGTCGACTGCGACGACGTACGCATTGAACACGTGTTTGGCGTACTGAATTGCCAGGTTACCAAGACCACCGCATCCATAGATAACAACGATTTGACCTGGCTTCACGTCAGCCACTTTAATGGCTTTATACGTCGTGACACCGGCACACGTGATACTCGAAGCTTGTGCCGGATCGAGTCCGTCTGGTACTTTGACAGTGAAATCGGCCATTACGATACTTTGCTCGGCCATCCCGCCATCAACGCTATATCCAGCGTTTTGTACGTGGCGGCAGAACGTTTCGCGTCCGGTCGTACAGTACTCACAACGCCCGCAGGCATGATACATCCAGGCGATACTGACGCGGTCTCCGACTTTCAAACTCGTTACGTCGTCAGCAATTTTTGAAACGATCCCGATGCCTTCGTGTCCGAGTACGCGGCCTTGGACATCACCGAAATCTCCCGCGGCAACGTGTAGGTCCGTGTGACATACGCCACAATACTCGACGTCGACAAGCGCCTCTCCAGAATTTAGTGGGCGCAACTCCTTTTCAACCACTTCGATATTCGCTTTGTTAGATGAATTGACTACGACTGCTTTCACTTTATCCCACGCTCCCCATCCTAATTATAGGTAATTAAAGATATGTAATTACCAAACTGATAAGAAAAGAATAGCATAAAAAAGGGAATGAAAACGCTTAACTAACGGCGGAATCTTGTCGCTTTCATGAACTTTTTTCACATATAGATTTCGGGAAACAGTATGAGACAGAACACGAAAGGGGGATGAATCGTGCCGACACGCACCGACCTGTTTCAAGCCTATAAACAGAAAATCATTGAGCTTCCTGATATGGACGAAACGACGTTGAAGAGCGAGATGTTCCTTCTCGAGGAAGACCCGAAGAAGCAATTGACCATTTATTATGCCCCGTTCGAATACATCAATCCGAATGCTAAAATCGTCATTGCTGGCATCACGCCGGGTCTCTATCAAATGCGACAGTCGTTCGAGGCGATCCGCGACTTGGCTGACGCCTCGGATGAAGCAGCGCTCCAGGCCGTCAAACAGCGCGGCAGCTTCTCAGGGCCGATTCGGAAGAACTTGGTGACGATGCTCGACGACTTGGACTTGCATCACCATCTCCAAATCGAATCGACGCTCGACTTGTTCGGTGAGGCGAACCATCTCGTGCAGAACACCGCTGTGTTGCCTTATCCGGTCTTCTACAAAGGCAAGAACTATAACGGTTCGAGTCCGGACATGTTAAGAACGGAGCTGTTCCGTTCATACGTCGAGGGAAGTTTCGCCGACGAGATGGCCGTCCTCGAAGATGCGCTCATTTTACCGATGGGTGTCAACGTGCGTCGGGCCGTCGAGACGCTCGTCGCTCGAGGACTCGTCGCACCAGAACGTGTCGTGAGCGGGTTTCCGCATCCGTCAGGCGGAAACGGACACCGACATCGTATCTTCGCTGAGAACCGTGACGCGATGAGGTCTCATATTGCCGACCATTTCAAGCGTCACCCGATTTGAGTGCACAAAAGGCAGAAAGCGCGATCGCGCTTTCTGCCTTTTCGAACGTTACATATATAGCACATAAATCATCATAACCGAGACAACGAGGAAGAGGAGGCTCATGACTCCTCCGGCCTTCATATAGTCCGCGTTGCGGTAACCACCCGGTCCCATGATGAAGGCGTTGACTTGATGGGTCGGTAAAATGAACGAGTTCGAAGCCGATACCGCGACAAGTAGCGCGAGACCGATCGGATCGATGTTGAACGTATCGGCCATCATCAGAACGAGCGGGACGAGCAAGACGGTCGCTGCCACGTTTGACATGAAGAGTGAGAAGAACATCGTGATGATCCCGATGATGAATAGAATTGCGAGCGTGCTCCACCCGCCAACGAGATTGACGATGGCGTCCGCCGTATAAGCGGCAGCGCCACTCTTTTCAAAGGCTATACCGAGCGGGATGAGCCCGGCTAGTAAGAACACGGTCTTCCAGTCAATGGCTGGGTAAATCTCATCTTTCGGGATGACACCGAGTAAAATCATCAGCAGGGCTCCCGTAAAGAAGCTGAGCGACAGTGGAAAACCGAGAAAGACGAGACCGAGGGCGACGATGATTGAAAACAAGGCTGGTTTTTTCTTGTTTTGCTGTGGTGCGAGTTCGGGTGCTTTCACATCGCTTAAAATCGCGACTTCGCGACCGTTCCGCAAATTGATCAAATCTTTCCAGCTGCCGTAGACGACGAGTTGCATGCCGGCTTCGAACGGGACGTTTTCCAGTTTTGTCTGCGTACCGTCGCTTCCGACGATGGCAAGCGGCTCAAGTCGGAAATTTTTTCTGAAGCCAATATCGCGGAGCGTCTTCCCGATGAACGGCGACGTCGGCGGGATGATGATCTCAGCGAACCCGCTCTCGTCTTCATTTTCAAGCGAAGCGAAGTATTCAAGTTCAGGTTTGATGGTCAGTTCATAATCGGCCGCGAAGCGACTGATCGCCTCGTCCGTTCCGAGGATGGCGAGCGTCTGCCCGATGGCGAGGCGAGTCTTGCGCCAAGGGCCATAGACGTGGCTCTCACCTTCGCGAAGTGCGAGAATGTTGATCCCATACGTCGACCAAATATCGAGTTGTTCAATCGTTTGTCCGGCAAGGCGAGCGTTGACGTCGAGCTCATGGATGTCGGTCGTCAATTGATGCGTTTCTTCCATGAAAGAAGCACTCGTCGTCTGCGTTTCCCCGGACGCTTTCGGCAAGACGAGGCCGCCCGCGAAGTAGAAGTAGAGGATGCCGGTCGCGAGCAAAACGAGACCGATTGGTGTGACAGCGAACAAGTTTAAAGCGTCAAACCCGGACTCGGTCAACAAGTCGTTCAAGATGATGAGCGGACCCGAAGCGACCATCGTCAACGTTCCTCCGAGAATGGCGGCAAACCCCATCGGCATGATCAGCTTGGAAGCCGGGATGTTGGCATTTTTACTGATCCGCTTTAAGGCCGGTAAAAATAAGGCGGCCGCGCCGATGTTTTGCATGAACGCCGAGATGAGTCCTACGGTTGTCGATGTCGTTGCCATGACGTTCTTCTCTTTGACCCCGACTCGTTTCGTGATAAACTCTGCGACGACGGTCATGATGCCGGAACGTTCGACCCCGTAACCGATCAACATAACCCCGATGACAGAAATGACAGCGTTTGATGCGAATCCAGAAAATGCCTCATTAGCCGTGATGACACCGGTCCATGGCAAGATGACCATGATCAAGACGGCGACGAGGTCGGTCCGGAGTTTATCGGTGACGAATAAGACGATCGCTAGCGCCAAGACAGCGAAGGTCAATAGTATTTCGGTAGTCATTCACATACCCCCTGTGGTATTGGTTGATTTTATTATAAGTGTCTAGAAGGCTTAAAGTGAAGTAAAACGTACTTCAAGCTCAAACCGAACCATTTTGATGAGCCGCCTCAACTGACAATTGCTCTTTAGTTCGCTAAAATGAAGAACGGTTATCATCCACTTTTTCAGTATGAAAGAAAGGGGACGGTCTATGATCACGTTAACGAATGTAAGCAAACAGTTTGGTCGTGACGAGGCGGTCCGTGACGTCTCGCTCCAGATTGAACGAGGCGAGATGTATGGCATCATCGGTGCGAGCGGTGCCGGCAAGTCGACGCTGCTGCGCCTGATGAACTTGCTCGAGACGCCGGACGCAGGGACGGTCACGGTCGATGGGAACGAACTGACGAGTCTATCGAGCCGGCAACTCCGCGAACAGCGACACGTCATCGGGATGATCTTTCAACAGTTCAACCTCGTCGGCAACAAGACGGTATATGACAACGTGGTCGCCCCGCTTAAACTGGCACGACGACCGCAGGCGAAGCACGAGGAACGGGTGCTCGAATGCCTCCGCTTTGTCGGACTCGAGTCGTTTAAGGACAAGTACCCGGCCCAGCTGAGCGGCGGGCAAAAGCAACGCGTCGCCATCGCCCGGGCGCTCGCGAACGAACCGCACGTCTTGTTGTGTGACGAGCCGACTTCGTCGCTCGACCCGAACACGACGGCCGAAATCCTCGGCGTGCTGAAGTCGATCAACGAGGCGCTCGGTGTCACGATCGTCATCGTCACCCACGAGATGGACGTCATCAAGCAAGTGTGTGACCGCGTGACCGTCATGGCGGATGGATCGGTGTATGAGACGCTCGATCTCGTCCCGCGTGGTGTCCCGGAAATCGACAATAATCCGGCTTGGTTCGTCAACGAGTTGCGAAAGGCGGGTGAGCCGAATGCCTGACGTGCTCGTTCAATATCAGACCGAGATTTGGCGCTCGATCGGTGAGACGTTCATCATGGTCGGCGTCTCGATCCTCGCCGCCGTCCTCGTCGGCTTACCGCTCGGAACGTGGCTCTACTTGTCTCGGAAAGGGCAGTTGCTCGAGAATCGGGCCGTCTTCTCGGTGCTCAACTTGGTCGTCAACATCGTCCGCTCGTTCCCGTTCCTGCTCCTCGTCGTGTTTTTGATTCCATTTACGCGGCTCATCATCGGAACGGCGCTTGGGACGGCGGCAGCGACCGTGCCACTCGCGATCATCGCCATCGCCCACTACTCTCGTCTCGTCGAACAGTCGCTCCTAGACGTCCCGCGCGGCGTCGTCGAGGCGGCCGTATCGATGGGGGCGTCGATCAAAGACGTCATCTTCAAATTCTTATACGTCGAGGCCCGGTCCGGACTCGTCCTCGGGCTGACGACGTCGATCATCAGCTTCATCTCGTACTCGACCATCATGGGGGTGGTCGGGGGCGGCGGCATCGGCGACTTCGCCATCCGCTACGGCTATCAACAGTTCAAGACGGAGCTGATGCTGTATATGATCTTCATCATGCTCGTCTTCGTCCAGCTGATCCAGTTCACCGGTACGACGGTGGCCCGGGTCATCGACAAACGCTAATCACCTACAGAAAGAAGGAAAATCAATGAAAAAATTAATGGCACTCTTCGCCTCACTCACCCTCGTCCTCGCGGCGTGTGGAACTGACAACGAAACAACGACGGAAGCACCGACGAACGAGCCGCAGACGCTCAAAGTCGCCTCGCTCATCCCGCCGATGACCGACATGCTCGAGATCGCGAAAGACCAGCTCGCAGAAGACAACATCGAACTCGAAATCGTCGTCCTCGGCGACAACGTACAACCGAACACGGCGCTCGCGGCGAAAGAAGTCGATGCGAACTTCTTCCAGCACGTCCCGTACATGGAAGAGTTCAACCGCAGTAATGACGCCAACCTCGTTCCGATCGAACCGATCTATTTCGCCAACTACGGCGTCTACTCGAAAGAGTACGACAACATCGACGACATCCCAGAAGGCGCGACGATCGCAATCGCGAACGACGTCTCGAACATCGACCGCTCACTCTCGCTGCTCGCGCAGCACGACGTGATCAAACTTGGGGAGAAGACCGGTTCGTATTACACGCAAGCGGACATCACGGACAACCCGAAAAACATCAAGTTCGAAGAAGTCGATCTACTCATGCTCGCGCGTGCCTATGACGACGTCGACGCGGTCCTCATGACGCCGGCGTACGCGGCACCGCTCAACCTTACGCCGAAGAGCGACGCGCTCTTGACGGAAGGGGTCGAGAACGACTTCGCCATCACGCTCGTCGCCCGCGAAGACAACAAGGACGATGAAGCAATCCAGAAACTCGGTGAAGCGCTCACGAGCGACGAAGTCCGTGCATTCTTAAAAGAGAATTACGAAGAAACGGCGATCCCGGCGTTTTAACGAAAAAAATGAGCCCATGCGGCTCATTTTTTTTTAGAATTCTTCGTATTCTCTCGGGTCTTGGTTGTCGATGCGGCCATCCGGTTTCGTCAACGCATTGATGGTCTCCATCTCGTCTTCGGTCAACTCGAAGTTGAAGATGGCGAGATTTTCTTGTTGGTGCAGCTCGCTCGACGAACGCGGGAGCGGGATGACGCCGAGTTGGATGTGCCAACGCAGGATGACTTGCGACACGGTCTTGCCTTTTTGGTTGGCGAGCTCGGTGATTGTCTCGTCATGAATGACGGTCCGGGCCCGGCTGAGCGGACTCCACGCCTCAGTGACGATATCTCGCTCTTTGTCGGCTTGACGTTGCTCGACTTGCGAGAAGTAAGGATGGAGCTCGATTTGGTTGATGACCGGTGTCTCACCCGTTTCTTCGATTAAGCGGTCGAGATGCTCGGACATGAAGTTCGAGACGCCGATCGAGCGGATCCATCCGTTCTGTTTCGCTTGGATGAGCGCGCGCCATGCCTCGACGTATTTATCTTGCTTCGGGTTCGGCCAGTGGAGTAAAAATAAGTCCCAATAGTCGAGGTTGGCCCGGTAGAGCGACTCTTGAATCATATTGAGGGCCTCATCATAATCGAAATACTGACCACGCAGTTTCGACGTCAAAAATAACTGCTCACGCGGGATACCGGACTGGCGGACCGCTTCCCCGAGCGCCCCTTCGTTGTCGTAGCGAATCGCTGAGTCGATGAGACGATAACCGTTGCGAATCGCGCTCGTGATCGCGTCGACACCGGTCTCGCCTCGTAAGAAGACGGTACCGAGTCCGATAGCCGGAATCTCGTAACCGTCGTGTAGTTTGATGGTCGGAATGTTCATAAAATGCCTCCTCATTCAAAATCCGTTCTCTTGTCCGCTATTCCACTTTCCCGGGGAATGAAACGTTTGAACTGTATTAAAAACTATTTTTATACAAAATAGCCTTGACTGATTGAGGCAGGTAAAGAATAATACTTATGTTGATAATGATTATCATTATCTATGAAAAGAAGCGGAAAGGAATTGACGTGCGACTCATTCAAGCAAAATCAAATTTAATTAAATTTACGTATTGGATACTTTTTGGCTTATGTTCAATCGTGATTGTGTCAAGTTACTCAATTACAGTCGGGGCAGCCACAATCCCTATCTCTGCTATTCAAGACGCCATTTTTCATTATGATTCATCTAATGCCCAACACGTTGTGATTTGGGATTTGCGTTTGCCAAGAGTGTTTGCGGCTATACTCGTTGGAGCATCCTTTGCCGTAGCTGGAGCCATCATGCAAGGAGTGACACGAAATAGCTTAGCGGATCCGGGTATTCTTGGGATTAACGCAGGCGCTGCATTCGCATTGGCGATTTCATTCGTATTTTTCCCGAACATCTCGTTTACGCTGTTAATGTTTATTACGTTCATCGGAGCTGTAATAAGTATGGGTTTAACGTTCGGTGTGACGAGCTTATACGGTCAAGTTACCGCACTGCGTCTCGTGTTGGCTGGTTCGGCAGTCTCGGCCTTATTTTTTGCTTTAAGTGAAGCAGTCACCATCTATTTTAAAGTGTCGCAAGATGTGGCATTTTGGTATGCCGGAGGACTCATCGGTGTTTCGTTCGAACAATTAAAAGTCGTGGCACCATGGATTGTCGCCATGTTGATGTTTGCGATTCTATTCAGTCGCAAAGTTACGACGTTAAGTCTTGGTGAAGATGTGGCGATTGGTTTAGGAGAAGACGTTAGGAAATCAAAATTTATGCTAGCGTTAGTCGTCCTACTGTTAGCTGGTGCCTCGGTCTCGATGGTCGGTCCGATCGGCTTTATCGGTTTAGTAGTTCCTCATATGGTTCGTGGGATTGTCGGGGTTGACTATCGATATATCATTCCATGTTCTGCTATATACGGTGCTTTGTTATTGCTTATCTCTGACCTGTTGGCCCGAACCATCAATCCCCCTTATGAAATCCCAGTGGGTGCAATTTTAGCTTTGATTGGGGTCCCGTTCTTCCTACACATCGCGCGAAAAGCGAGGCGTGAACTATGAGAAAGCCATATATTGTTTGGACCGGTATGCTCATTGTGAGTTGGTGGATAGTTGCACTGTATAGCATCAATTCAGGGTTCATATCCCTTACTCCACAAGAAGTGTTAGACACCCTCTTCGGTCAAGGGACAAGTCAACAGACAATGATCTTGTTCGATTTGAGGTTGCCGCGAATTTTCTTGGCTTCATTCATCGGCTTCGGACTTGCTATTTCAGGGGCTACTTTACAAGCGACGATGCGAAACAGCTTAGCTGAACCAGGTATATTAGGCATCAATGGCGGAGCAGGGCTATTCGTCGTATTATTCGTCACTTTGTTGCCGACCACTTCAAACGAGTGGATTCAAGCGGTCAGCTTACCGGTGGTCGCGCTAATCGGTGGGGTGCTAACCGCCTTCATCATTTATGTGTTAGCTTACAATCGGAACGAAGGAACACCGCCGATTCGGTTAATTCTAGTTGGAATCGGTGTGGCGTCTGGGATGAGTGCGTTAATGATCGTATTGACACTTGCGTTGAATCCTTTTCAGTACCAATTCACAAAACTTTGGTTGGCCGGCAGTATTTGGGGTGCTTCTTGGGAAAAAGTTGCTTCACTGCTCCCTTGGCTCTTGATCGGTGGAGGGCTCTTAATGTACCGCAGCCGCTATTTAGATGTGTTGACGTTTAAAGAAGACATGGCTGTCGGCTTAGGGGTGAAAGTGGAACAGACCCGGCTGTGGTTGAGCTGGATTGCGGTAGCGGTTGCTAGCGCTTGTGTGGCCGTCGGTGGCGGCATTAGCTTTGTCGGTTTGATCGCACCTCACTTGACGAAGCAACTGATCGGGACAAAGCATCGGTATGTTATTCCGATTTCAGGTCTAGTGGGAGCACTGCTCGTTTTGACAGCTGACACAATCGGACGCCTTATTTTACAGCCTAGTGAGATACCGGCGGGAATTGTTATCGCAATCATCGGAGCCCCTTACTTTTTACATTTGCTCGCTAAAAAAATATAAACAGAAAGCAGGATGAGATATGAAACATTTATGGCTTGCCACAATGGCGGCACTCCTTTTAGTGATCGGTGTTGGATGTGCCCAGTCAGAGACTGAGACGAAAACAGCGACGACTGAAAAACGAACGATTGAACATGCCGGAGGGACGACAGAACTTTCATCAGATGTTGAGAAGGTAGTCGTTCTTGTCCCTGGATGGGAAGATTATTTGTTGTCACTCGGCATTACGCCGGTCGGTGTCACGAATGGTTTTGAGCAAATTGGCGATGGGGTCTTGCCTTATCTACAAGAAGATTTGAAAGATGCCCAGCGTGTCGGTGACCCATATCAAGGGAATTTTGAAGCGATTATGGCGACAGAACCAGACGTTATCATCGGGGATGTCTGGTTGAAAGAATCTTATGACCAATTGAACGCGATTGCGCCGACCATATTGATTGGTTCGGAAGAGGGAGACGTGGACCCGAAAGAGTGGGAGACGAACTTTTTGAAAGTAGCAGAAGTGTTCGGTAAAGAAACAGAAGCGGAAAATATCATCCAACAGACAAATGATCGTGCGGAAGAGTTATCTGCGCAATTTGAAACTGAACTAGGGGATGAAAAAGTTGCATTCCTTCGCGTGCGCCCGAAAGATCGAGGTCTTAACATTTATGCGAAAACAGATCATCCGTTGAACACGTTGATGTATGAGAATCTGAAATTAAATGCCGCGAACATGGTACCAGCGGATGGTGGATCGAGTGAATTATCTTTCGAAAAAGTGCCTGAAATTGACGCTGACCATTTATTTTTCCAAGTCGACAATAACGGGAAAGCTCACATGGAAGAGATTAAAAACAGTAACCTTTGGCAATCCGTCCCGGCCGTTCAAAAAAATCAAGTTCATCCTGACGACTATTGGGTATACATGGCCTGGGGACCTAAAGGACGAAATTTGATCATGGATCAACTTGAAGGACATCTACTGAAATAAGCCGCACAGAAAGGAGGAGTCATGATGACTGATGAAATGCATCGCTATTTAAAAGACGAATATGGAATTGTGATCGATTCGACGTCATCACTAGACTTTTCTTACGATGAGTTGCTGACGGATGCAAGTGTGGTCTCTTCCCTTCTACGGCATCAACAACAGCAAATGGAAAACTGTCATCCGGTCGTGGCAGGGACACTGTTTGCCAAACGCTATTCGGTTTTGTTCATGGGGTTACTCGACGCATTCAACCGATTCGATTGTCTAGTAATTCCACGTCTTAATAGCGGCGGGATTCGGTGCATCGAGGATGGTTGTATGGAATTTGTTATTCATAAATATGACGTGTTTTCGTCTCAAGACGGACACGACACGAACGAAGCCTGGGTTCGCTGGCTTACCAGTCACCTTACTCCTTTGCTAACAAAAGTTTCAGACGAAACAAAAGCAAAATTGTCTCACATGTATAGCCTGATTTCACATAATCTATTTCAAATCGATTTACAGATGGAGCAATCAGAGCCTGAACATGCAGACGAATATCGTCAGAACCTGCATACGCTGATCGATGACGGAGTGAAAAGCGCAAATCCGTTGAATATGACGTTCAAGCTAATCGATAATGGAACTGAGAGCTATTATGTGCGCAAACATTGTTGCTTGGCGTACGTGAAACAAAATCGTGATCGTTCCTCATGTTGCGGAACGTGTCCGTTGTTGCATAATTGATTTGTTGAAACCGCTCGTGCGTTGCCGAGCGGTTTTTAAATGCGTTCATTTCGATTGAAGAATTATTATTTTTTGAGATAATATGAGTGAGGTGATTGGGATGAAGTTGTGGTGGACAATCGGTTTGATAGTGGCGGTTGCGTTACTTTACGTGAATGACGCTTGGTACGGGGGTGCGGCGACATTTGGTGTGCCGATCGGTTGGATGATTTCGATATTGATTTTAGTGAAGCTCACGTATCCGAGACGTAAAGTATGGTCCGCATTTGTGAGTGTGTTTTTAGTCGGCACTACGACCGTACTTTCGATTCCGACTTACTCGGTCGCTGCCGCGGAACAAGAATTGTCCACAACGCACGGGAGCGTCACTTATACGGAAAGTGTGCGAACGAACGGGGACGAATGGAATCCGTTCGTTTCAACTGTCGCGTATGTATTTGAAACGGAGACGGGGGAGTCGATCCTGTTCATCCCGGACACTGGGAAGTCGTTTGAACTATAAAAAAACTCGTCCCCACGTGGGAGGGCACTGAAAAACTTCAAATGATTTTAAGCAGATGAGCGTCGTCCCGGATGGGATGACGCTCATCTGCTTTCATTGCCCTTCGAGCCGCCCTGTCCGGCACGCCGCTTTCCTGGGGGCGGTCAGCGAGCCGCATCGCGACGATGTCGCTGCTGGGTCTCGCCTTGCCCGCTGTTCCCCCGGGAGTCGGCGTGCCCTCGGGGCGACGCTGT
>NZ_SJUQ01000010.1:0-84773 GCF_004337045.1 Exiguobacterium sp. SH5S4 | reverse complement strand
CGTCCATCATACGCAGCGCACTCAGTTTTTGTTCGATCGAATGTCGACTTCTCGCCATAAAAAAACACTCCCCAATCAGATAAACAGATTTGTTATTTCATCTGTCTACCTATTGGGGAGCATATCAATTGGATGCGCGGGTGTCTGGCGTTATTTTTTGTCGGCGTGCATGACACCGGCTTGACCGTAGTTCGTCGCGTCCATCTCTTCGATGAAGACGGTGATGTTTTCTTTCGGTGCGTTCGTCGTCTCTGAGACGGCGTCCGTCACTTTCTCAATCAAGGCACGTTTCTGTTCAACGGTACGGCCCGGGAGCATTTTTACGGTAACGTATGGCATATCATTTCCTCCTTTTCTAGTTCTCTTCTATTTTAGAGAATCACTAGTCGAGAGGAAAGCGAAAAATCAATGGAATGCAGCTTCGATGATGTGAGGTACACTCGATTTCGACAAATTTTTGTGCACGACGCGCTCTGGTTTCGTCCGCAACTCGTCACGGAACGAGTTGGAAAGCTCGGCTTCTCCGATGACGACAAGCGCTTCCCAGTCGTGTGCACCTTTCATCTGTTCGACGGTTTGGGCGAGGTCACGGTAGAACCGACCGAGATTTTCGGCAAGTCGACGATCGAATTTATCGACTTGCGAGCTGCTCGACGCCATACGGTCACCCGAAGCCGTCCCTTCAAACCGAACCCACTCCTCGGTCTCAGGGTCGAACGCGAATTCGAACGTCGCATCGATGTGCCCGAGTGAGGTGTCGAGTACCGTCACGTGGTCGAGGTTCGTCAAAATAATACCGGTGGACGGAAATTTTTGTTGTAACGCCTCGAGTGGTTCAAGTACTGGCTTCGTTTCCCAGTGGAACGACGTCTCGACATCGTGTTGAAGGTAGTATGTTTCAAATAAATCGTTTTCTTCCGAAGCAAAAATGATTAAGCTTCGCGCCAAGTCGTTCCGATGTTTGCCGAGCTCTTGATCGACTTGCTTACGTACTTTTTTGAAGTTCTTCAGTTGCGTCTCGTCACTGGACGCCTCTAAATATTCACCGATTCGCTTCAAACCGTTCTTCAAGTGGATTGACCAGTCGCCTTGCTGGTTAGGTCCTGTATTAAGGTAGACCGATAGCACACACTTGTCCTTGCATTCAATCTGACGCAATTGTTTCAAGTCGCTTGCTAATCCCATCTTAATTCCTCCCTAAAGTAAACGTTCTATTAACCTGTTTCCTACTTGGTTAGTACTCAAACACCGAATACGATGGGAAAATGTGAAAAAGTAGGTGCGAAACGAGATGAATCCGGGTAAGTAACAAGACAGACTAGCAGTAGGAGGAACAATCGTATGAAATGGAAAGGCAGACAGGCGAGTCGGAATGTCGAAGACCGACGGGGGCGAAGTGTTGGGGGGAAAGGGATTGCGGGAATCGGAGGCGGTCTTGGCCTCATTTTAGTCATCGTCTTCACGCTTTTGAACGGGGGTAACCCGGGAGACATCGTCAACAATATCGGAATCGGTGAGCCGCAGTCTTCTGAGACGTATCAAGGCTCGGCGCGGGAAGAAGAGATGGCGGACTTTGTCTCGGTTGTCCTGCGTGACACCGAAGAAGTGTGGACCGACATCTTTGCCGAGAACGGGTTGACGTATCGGGAACCGACGCTCGTCCTCTACTCAGGACAAGTCGAGTCGGCATGTGGGATTGCTGGCTCTGCGGTCGGACCGTTTTATTGCCCAGGTGATCAGAAACTGTACATCGATTTGAGTTTCTATGACGAACTCAGTCAGCGCTTCAACGCGCCGGGTGACTTCGCGATGGCGTACGTCGTCGCCCATGAGGTCGGACACCACGTGCAGACGTTGCTCGGTACGACCGACGAGATCATGCCGCTTCGCAACGACATGAGCGAGACCGAGTTCAACACGTACTTGGTACGGTTCGAACTTCAAGCCGACTACTATGCCGGTGTTTGGGCGCATCACGCCCAAGGCATGGGTTATTTAGAGGCGGGTGATGTCGAAGAGGCGATGAACGCGGCGCATCAAATCGGTGACGATACGCTACAAAAACAAGCGCGTGGCTACGTCACGCCGGACTCGTTCACGCACGGGACGTCGGAACAGCGGAAACGGTGGTTTGATAAAGGTTTTCAAAATGGAACAATCCAAGGCGGCGACACGTTCAATACAAAAAACTTGTAAGTCTCACCTACAGGTTGAGCGCGAGCTCAGCCTTTTTCGTGTCCAAGTTGGAATGTAGGGAAAGAATCCGCTATCATTAAATACAGCAACTAGTAGCAGGAAGGGGATGACCTGATGGAATCCTTACTGAAAAAAATCGAGCTCGCCCAAGGCGAGATGACGTCCGTCGAAAAGAAAATCGCGGACTACATCTTGACCCATTCGACGCTCGTCCCGAATATGACGACGAAAGAACTCGCCCAAAAGACCGACGTGTCAGAGGCGAGCATCGTCCGCTTCGCGCGCGTCGTCGGGATCGACAGCTTCAAATCGTTCAAGCTCGCCCTCGTCAAAGACTTGGCGATCACAGAGACGATGCTGACTGACTTTAACGTCCTCCAACAGAAGGACACGCCGTACGACTCGTTCCAAAAAGTCATCCACGTGAACAAGATGGCCATCGAGGCATGTGCCGAGGCGATGGACAAACGCGAACTCGAACACGCGATCGATACGTTCGCTCGCGCGAACCGGGTCATCTTCTACGGAGTCGGCGGGTCATCGACGGCCGCCTATGACGCGCAGTACAAGTTCACGAAACTCGGCTACGCCGCTCTGACGTCGCAAGACTTTCACTACATGCTGTCGCTCATCCCGCATCTCGGGCCGACCGACGTCTTCGTCGCGATCAGCACGTCGGGCCGGACGAAAGACGTGCTCGAGCTCGTCCGGTTCGCCAAGAAAAAAGGCGTCACCGTTGTCGCCATCACCGACCTCGACAAGTCGCCGCTTTACCGCGAGGCGGACGTCCGTCTGTGCACACCGACTGTCGAACGAGATTACCGAATCGCGAGCATCGCCTCACGGATGACACAATTGACGATTATCGACACGCTCTACATGGGTCTGTTGCACCGAAAAGGCGAAGGGCTGATCGATCGTTACGCCGAGGCGCGCGACGAGATGGTGAAGCTGCGCCGATGATTCGCCGATATGAAGCGTCAGACCGCGAACGAGTGGCAGCTTTCCTCATGACACAACAAGCGTTCGCCGCATTGAACGCTCAGACGCTCGAAGTGTTCCGCGATGAGAATTTGGCTGACTTCGAGGAGACAGGTACGGTCAGCCTCGTCGTGGAGGACGACGGGGCGATCGTGGCGATGGCGGATTTGTTGAGGCGTCACCCGATCGACGGCTCACTTTGGCTCGGCCTGCTCCTCGTCGACGAACAACTTCACGGCACCGGTCTCGCCCAGAAGGTATACGATCAACTCGAGCGGGACCACATGCGTCCGTTCCAGACGACGTTCCGGCTCGGTGTGCTCCCGAAGAACGTGCGGGCCCGTCGTTTTTGGGAGCGGCAAGGCTACGTGTATGAGCAAGACTCGGTCACGGGGGATGGTGTCCACGTCCATGTGTTGAAAAAAGACATCGAATGAAGCGAACTCGGTCCTCAAACGGCCGAGTTTTTTTGTTGGCACTCGAGTTGAGTGTTTATGAAATTATAATTCTTTATTTTTTTAAATAAATTTGACTTTTAATTTCAAATTAGTACAATAAAACTAGAGAGAAGAAAGGATGGTGGCGATGTTAGACAAATTGGCTACGGAACGACGGAACGAACGGACGATGCGCCTAGACGACATGACGGTTGAGGAACTGCTCGGCGTGATGAATGAAGAGGACCAGTCGGTGCCTCACGTGATCAAGCAACAGCTTCCGGTCATCGCACAAGTCGTAGAACGAGCGATCACATCGTTTAAACGAGGCGGACGCTTGATCTATATCGGTGCGGGGACGAGTGGACGACTCGGTATTTTAGATGCGGCAGAATGTGTCCCGACGTTCGGCGTGGCAGCGGACATGGTCGTCGGCTTGATTGCCGGGGGTGAACGCGCGCTCGTCAAAGCGGTCGAGGGAGCAGAAGATAGCATGGATTTGGCAATCAACGATTTGAAAGCGCTTCACTTGAGTCCGGACGATACGGTCGTCGGCATCGCCGCGAGCGGCAGGACTCCGTATGTCATCGGCGGACTCGATTACGCGCGTGAAGTCGGTGCGACGACGGCGGCGCTATCCTGCAACAAAGGCTCGAAAATCAGCGACCACGCCGAGTTCAAAATCGAAGTCGAGACGGGACCGGAAGTATTGACCGGATCGACGCGCTTGAAGGCGGGGACGGCCCAGAAACTCGTCCTCAACATGATTTCGACGGCGTCGATGATTGGAGTGGGCAAAGTGTATCAAAACTTGATGGTCGACGTGCAGCCGACGAACGAGAAATTGGAAGTTCGGGCCAAACGGATGATTGCGGAAGCGACAGGGGTCGACGAACAGACGGCCGCGCGTTATTTCGCTTCATCGAACGGCCACGTCAAGACGGCGATCGTCATGATTTTAGCCGACGTCTCTTATGCGGAGGCAGTCGAACGATTACAGCGCGCGAACGGATTCGTCCGCGACGCGATTTAAGGGGGATTACGAGATGAAGAAAGAAGAGGTGTTGGCGCAAGCCATACTCGAGCACGTCGGTGGAAAAGAGAACATCCGCCAACTCGCGCACTGTATGACACGCCTCCGGTTGGCGTTGAAAGACCCAACGAAAGTGAACATCGAGGCGTTGAAAAAAATCGACGGCGTCATGGGCGTCATCGATGACGAGACGCTGCAAATCGTCGTCGGACCGGGGACGGTCAACCGTGTCGCGGATCACTTGAGCCGTGAGACGGGGCTCGCCATCGGGGAAGAGGCAGTCGATGCGAACTTGACGCCTGACGAGCGGGCGGCCATCGAGCGTCAAAAAGTGAAAGATAAACAGAAGTCACCGTTCAAACGTTTCTTGCGTCGCTTAGGGAATATCTTCATCCCGCTCATCCCGGGACTTGTCGCTTCAGGGATCATCAACGGGGCAGCAAACTTTGCCGTCAACGCTGGTGTCGACCGGACCGAGACGTGGATGCAAATTCTGCTTGTGCTCGGGAGCACGGTCTTCGCCTATCTCGCCATCCTCGTCGGGTGGAATACGGCGAAAGAGTTCGGGGGGACGCCAGTGCTCGGAGCGATTGCCGGGGGGATTTTGTTCAACCCGTTACTCGCCGACATCGTCATCTATGGGGAAGCACTCGTCGTCGGAAGGGGTGGACTGTTCGGTGTCATCTTTGCCGCTTGGCTCATGACGTATATCGAAAAACACGTCCGCCGCTTCATGCCGGTCTCGATTGATATTATCTTTACGCCGCTGCTTACGGTGCTCGTCGTCGGCTTCACGGCGCTCTATGCGATCATGCCGGTCGCGGGCGTGTTGTCAGACGGCATCATGCAAGGACTGAATGCCGTGCTTGAAATCGGCGGACCGGTCGCAGGGGCCGTCCTCGCTGGCTTCTTCTTGCCGCTCGTCATGGTCGGCTTGCATCATGGTTTGACGCCGATTCACCTTGAGTTACTGAACACCGTTGGCAACACGGCGCTCTTGCCGATCCTTGCGATGGCAGGAGCGGGACAAGTCGGGGCCGCGCTTGCGATTTTCGTGAAGACGCGCAACCAACGTCTCCGCAACATCATCAAAGGGGCGATCCCGGTCGGATTCCTCGGCATCGGCGAACCGCTTCTTTATGGGGTCACGCTTCCGCTCGGTCGTCCGTTCTTGACGGCTTGTATGGGAGCCGCGGTCGGCGGTGCGTTCCAAGCGTCGATGCAGACGGCAGCGCTCGGGATCGGGGTCTCGGGTCTCTCGCTCACACCGCTCATCGACAATGGGATGTACTTGACGTATATTGGGGGTCTCGTCATCTCGTATACGGCTGGCTTCATCTTCACGTATTTCTTCGGTTTCAAAGAAGAGATGGCGGATGGTATTTAACAACCAAGGTGGCTCTTTCGAGTCACCTTTTTGAATAGGGAGGGCTGTTTTATATGAGAGGATTATCTGTTTACTTGAGCGAACCGCTGACAGAAGCGTTCACGGTGTGGATGAAACGCATGCGTGAGATCGGTTTCACGTCACTGTTCACATCGCTACATATCCCGGAAGACGATCCATCGGTCTACACGGAGCGGTTGCGTCGACTCGGCACGCTCGCTCGACAGCATGACATGGAACTGTTCGCCGATATCGCCCCGACTTCGCTCGCCGCGCTCGGGAAGACGTGGGACGACGCCCATACGCTCATCGACTGGGGCGTGACCGGCCTCCGCGTCGATTACGGGGTGACCCCGAAACAGGTCGCCGATTTGTCGAAACGGATGACCGTCGCCTTGAACGCGAGCACGTTGACTGCTGAAGAGCTCGACGAGATGAAACGGGAAGGGCTCATGACAGACAATGTCGAAGCATGGCACAACTTCTACCCGCGGCCAGAGACCGGGCTCGACCGGCAATGGTTTGACGAAAAAAATGACTGGCTGAAACGACAAGGGTTGAGCGTGCAGGCGTTCATCCCGGGAGATGGGACGCTCCGCGGACCGCTATACGAACGACTGCCGACGCTTGAAGACCACCGGCAGCTGTCGACGTTCGCCGCTTATTTAGAGTTGACGGGGAGCGTCGACCGCATTTTGATTGGGGACCCGGGACTAGCGGATGCGACGGTCGAACAGTTCGCGTCATACGCGGACGGGATGCTCGTCCTCCGGGCCGAGGCGTATACGACGGTCGAGGCGGCGCTCTACCGCGTCCAGACGAACCGGATGGACCCGGCGCGCGACGTCATCCGTTCCGTCGAATCACGGGCGTATAGTCGCCCCGGGGATCGCTTGCTCGAACCGGTTGCGGCGAAACAGCGACCGCTCGGCACGATCACGATTGACAACATGGATTACGGGCGCTATGCTGGCGAAATGCAAGTGACGAAGACAGACCTTCAGGCCGACAAGCGGGTCAACGTGCTCGGACGTGTCATCGAAGCGGATCGTCCGCTCCTTCGTTCGGTTGGACCCGGCACGAAGTTTCGAATCGAGTGGGGCTGACGTTCGCGATTGCCACGTTCCCTCGTCTTTGTGTACAGTAGAGGGGGAGGGAATGCCATGAAAGATATCAACTTTAATATTATCGCTGACGATGCGACGGACGGCCACGGCGGTTTTGGGGTCGGATCGCTCAGTTTGAACAATATGTCGCCCGTCATCATCGACGTCGAGGCAGGTACGGCAGTGATCGACATGGGTGCGATGCACGCCAAGTCGGCGATCGAGAAGCGGATCAAGTTTTTGACCGACCCGGAAGCGGTGCCGAACGGTAAACCGTATTGGATTGTCTGGGTGACGGTCGGACGCAAGCCGGAAGGGTTTTACTACGGCGGGATTGCGGCTTGTGACATGTCGATTGACTTGGAGGCGCGTCGCGGGTATAAATTGCTCCCGTATCACGTCAACCAAATGGACAAATCGCTCAAAGGACGGATCCTCATCGATATGATGGATGCGCCGTCACGGAGCGTGCTCGCGGAGTTTCTGCAACAGCACCGTCCGGAGATTTGGGACCAGTCGACCGAACTTCATACTGAACTCGCGCGTCTCGCTGCCGAGTAAAAAGATTGGACCGTCACGGTCTCCAATCTTTTTTGTTTTCTTTTGAAGCAACTTGGGAAAATGACCGTGTTATGGCGTGTGTTTCAAGCGGAATTGTAAGAAAATTTAGCATTATGCTATACTAAACGCACTGTGTAAAAAAGAAAGGGTGACACGATGAGTGAAACTAAGAAAATTTTGATTGGCCTCGCCTTAGGGGTCATCGTCGGTCTCGGGCTCGCCGGCCTATCCGGTAACGTCTACGACGTGATCAATACGTACATACTATCCCCAGTTGGGACAGTGTTTTTGAACTTGATTAAAATGTTAGTCGTCCCGATCGTCTTCTTCTCGATCATTCTCGGTGTCATGGGCCTAGGTGACCCGAAAGAGCTCGGGCGCGTCGGGTCGAAGGCGCTTCTATTCTTCTTGACGACGACAGCGCTCGCTATCGTACTCGCGATGGGTGTCGCGTCGGTCATCAAGCCAGGTGAACGCGGCAACTTCGAAACAGCCAATCTAGCATTTGAATCGACAACGACAGAAGAATCGTCGAACATCGTCCAGACGTTCGTCAATATGATTCCGACGAACCCGATTCAAGCGCTCGCTGAAGGGAACATGCTACAGATTATCGTCTTCGCGGCGTTGATCGGGTTTGCGATGATCGCCCTCGGCGAACGTGCCAAGACGTGGCGTCGCTTCGTGAAACAAGGGGACCGCATCATGATGCATCTCATTCACTTGGTCATGAAGCTCGCCCCATACGGTGCCTTCGCGTTGATCGCCTCGGCCATCGGCGGTATCGGGTTTGATGCTGTCGCAGCGATGGCATGGTACATGTTTGCCGTCGTCTTGACGTTGTTCTTACATGCGACCATCGTCTACGGCGGAGCGCTCATCTTGCTTGGCAAGATGAGTCCGGTCTTCTTCTTTAAAAACTTCTATGAAGCGATCACGCTCGCGTTCTCAACGTCGTCTTCAAACGCGACGCTTCCGGTGTCGATGGAACTCGCCCAAACGAAGCTCGGCGTCCCACGTTCGATCTCGTCATTCGTCCAGCCGCTCGGCGCGACAGTCAACATGGACGGAACGGCCATCATGCAAGGGGTCGCGACAATCTTCATCGCTCAAGTGTTCGCCGCTGATTTGACGATCACCGAGCTCGTGACGGTCGTCATCACGGCAGTGCTCGCCTCAATCGGGACGGCTGGTGTGCCGGGTGTCGGGCTCATCATGCTCGCACTCGTCTTACAGTCGGTCAACTTGCCGGTCGAAGGGATCGCCCTCATCATCGGGGTCGACCGTATCCTCGACATGCTCCGTACGTCCGTCAACATCACGGGTGACGCGACATGTGCGGTCGTTGTAGCGAAGCTTGAAGAGAAACACCTTCCACCTGTCGACGAAGACGCGTGGGATGAAGTCGAAGCGAAATAAAACAAAGGCTGACCTCGCGGGGTCAGCCTTTTGAAATGGGGTTTGAATGATGGAATGGGAACTGCTCCCGATCCCGCTGTTTGTCGTCATCAGCATCGTCTTAAACAGTGCCGTCGCCGTCGCTGGCGTGTTGCCGAGCGCGTTTTTGACGGCGCTGAACGTAAACATTCTCGGTTTCGGTCTCGGCGTCACTGTCTCAATCATCGGTGAGGCGGTCGGAGCGGTCATCAGTTTCGTACTGTACCGACGTGCGCTACAAACGTATACGTCACCGAACGGAAAGCGCTTCAAGCGTCTCCGCGAAGCGAGCGGGGTTGAGGCGTGGTTCCTCGTCCTCGGGATGCGACTCATGCCGTTCGTCCCGTCCGGACTCGTCACGTTATCGGCCGCGTTCAGCCGGATGACGCTCCCGTCGTTCGCCGCGGCGAGCACGATTGGGAAAATCCCGGCGCTCCTTATCGAGGCGCTCACGGTCACGGCCGTGATGCGTGTTGCGACCGGTTGGCAATTCGTGCTGATCGCGCTACTCTTGCTCATCTATCTCCTCTGGCGTACGTTTCAAAGAAGCGGCGAGAAGATATGACAGAGCGCCTCGATGAACCGTTTGCCGTTCGATTTTTTTCGGAGCATCGACCAGTCGACGAGAGTCGACTCGTCGAAGTCTTTCAAAAACGCGTCATGCAGTTGACCGATTGATGACGTCTCGAACTGGGCGATCGTCATCTCGTGATTCAAATACATGCTGCGGAAATCAAAGTTAGCCGTCCCAACGAGCGCAATCTTGCCGTCGATGAGGACGGTTTTTGCATGGATGAAATGGCGATTGTATTTATAAATGCGGATGTTACGTTTCAGCAGCTGCTCGAAATAATATTCGGTCGCATGGAAACTGAACCATTCGTCGCCTTGTCCTGGGACGACGATGCGAACGTCGATGCCGCTCTTACCCGCGACTTCTAGCACGGCGAGCAGTTCGGGCGGCGGAATCAAGTAAGGGGTCGTGATCCAGATCGATTCTTTCGCTTCCATCAACAGACGCATCAGCCCGTCCCGGATCGTGACGTCCTTACCGGGAGACGTCACGAGTAGTTGTGTCGCCCCGTTCGCGTCTTGCGGTTCGTTAATGAAATATTCTGGAAGGTGTTTAGCGTCGGCGAACAAGTCCCACGTCTCGCTATCTTCTTCGTGTCCGGCATAAAGCCAATTCTCGATGAACAGACGCTGAAGCTCCCGGACGAGCGGTCCTTCGACACGCAAATGCGTATCTCGCCAAAAACCGAGCTTCTTATGTCTGCCGAGATATTCATCGCCGACATTAAGCCCACCGGTGTAGGCGATTCGTCCGTCGAGCACGATGAGTTTTTGATGGTTTCGGAAGTTGGCGTTAAAGACGAGCAGCGGATGTACGACCGGATCGAACGCTTCGACGTGCACCCGCGACTCGCGGAGAGGCTCTAGGAAATCTTCACTGATCTCTTGGCTGCCTAGACCGTCATAAAGAAAGCGGACGGTGATGTTTTCATTGGATCTTTTGATTAAGGCGTCGCGAATCTTCAGGGAGATCTCATCGGTCCGGAACAAATAATATTGGACGTGGATATGGTGCGTCGCTTGCTCGATATCTTTGAGCACGGCGTCGTACTTTTCATCTCCGTTGACGAGCAGTTTCGTCGCCGTATGGCCGTCGGCACCGGTCGCACCCATTTTCTCGAGCGCTCTCGTGAGAGGGAATCGGTCGGATACGTCATTCGTCGTCTCGACGCGGTCGGCTTCGATCGCTTGCCGGAACATCCGAATCTCAGACGAAGTTCGTTTGATTCGGCGGTGGCGTTTCGGTGTCCGGCCGAATAGCACCCAGGCGAGGGCGCCGAGAAACGGGATGAATAAGACGGTGAGCAGCCAGGCGAGCTTCGCTTGCGGCTGAACTTGGTCAAACAAAATATTCCAACCGACGATGAGCGGCGCGAGGATGCCGACACCGATCAAAAACGGGATCAATCCATCGATCGAGTAAAGCGATAGCAGAAGGAAGATGCCGAGGACGAACATTCCGATTAGTTGTAAGACACGTCGTTTCAAAAGGTACACCTTCTTTCTGTTCAGTTGTCATCATTAAATTGATTCCACCAATCAGACAGTTTTAATCTAATTAAGCGAGAATTCTCCCACCTCTAAGCGTCTGGGGCGAAGCCCAGCGTAGGTGGGAGATGAATCGCTTGCGAAGCAAATAAGTGGTGAGTAGTTCACTCTAAAAAGACGTTTGATTGGATAAGCCAAGGGAATAAACCGTATTATACGGCAGAACTTTCAAAAAGGGGTGTGTTTGATGAAAAGAAAAGGTACATTGGCCGCGTCGCTTCTCGCGACAGGCATCATTCTCGGCGCTTGCGGGGGAGCGGACGAGGAACCGATGAACAACGATGACACGGAAATGCAAGAAGACGATATGAATGAAGATACAGAAGAAGATGACTATTGAAACAAAGGCCTAGAGCACGCGCTCTAGGCCTTGTTTTCATAGCGCGTATGGAGACGGTTTTCCGAAGAAATAACCTTGGGCGAGATCATAACCGAGTTCGCGACAGACGTCGACCTCTTCGGCGCGTTCGATCCCTTCGGCGAGGATGGTGATACCCATCGAGCGCGTCAATTGACGCACATTCTTCAAGAACGTACGTTTCTCGGCATCTTGGTCACAGAACGAAATATACGACCGATCGATTTTGACGTAATCGGGCTCGAGCCGCTGTAACATATCGAGCGTCGAGAAGCCGGCGCCGACATCGTCGAGCGCGACTTTCATGCCGCGTTTCTTATATGTGGCGAACACGTGCTGCAAATGAGCGACGTCCTGGACTTGCTCCGTCTCGACGACTTCAAAGATGAAGCGGTCGGCACTGAGCCCGTAGTGGTCGATGACTTCGAACGTGTGTTGCAGGCAGTAGTCAGGATTGTAGATCGTCGACGGCAAGAAGTTGATGAACGTCTTCTCGTGAGGTGCGACGGCGTGATACGTCGCTTTGATCGCCTCGGACCGGGCGCGTTGGTCGAGCTTCGAATGAAGTCCGAACCGGTTGGCGGCGCGGAACAGCTCCCCAGGCGAGATATTGTTCGGGCTGCGAAGGAGCGCCTCGTAACCGAACCGCTCACCTGTGTCGAGATGGATGATCGGTTGCAAGTGACTTTCGAACTCCCCGTGTTGGATCAGCTCGATCGTGTCACGGTTGGCGATCTGTTCGAGCAAATCGACTGCTGGTAGAATCGGCGTTTGCTGTTTCGTGGCAGGGTTGACACAATATACATTGTCCTCGACCGAAGATAGTTTAGTCTTGAGTTCATCAAATGATTCGTATGGCTGAGGTTGGTCGTTGACGACCAACAAGCCCCGTTCAAAGAGCGGGATTGTCGTGGAGCAGGCCACGCAAGGAGACCACATAGGATCCCTCCTTTACTGTTATAAAATACATCTATATCCAGTTTATCGGCTAAACCACATGGAAAAATCACACATCTGGACGAATAAATAAAAAAATCGTGCAAAATGCGGACAGTTTTTGTATACTTCCTATCGTATGAATAAGAAGCGCCTCAAAACGCCACTCGCATACGAACAACTTTTTGAACAGAAAGGGGTTCTATCGATGGACCAAAAATTAAAGTTATGGTTTACGGAGCACCAGACAGAAGATTACGGGATCACGTTCCGGGTTAACCACGTTTATGAGAGCGAACAAACGGAGTTTCAACGACTAGAGATGGTCGAAACGGACGAGTTCGGTACAATGTTGTTGCTTGACGGAATGGTCATGACGACGGATAAAGACGAATTCGTCTATCACGAGATGGTGGCGCACGTGCCACTGTTCACGCACCCTAACCCGAAACACGTTCTCGTGGTCGGCGGCGGCGACGGTGGAGTTATCCGTGAGATTATGAAACACCCAACAGTCGAGAAAGCGGTTCTTGTCGACATCGACGGGAAAGTGATCGAATATTCGAAGAAATACTTGCCAAATATTGCGGGTGAGCTTGACAATCCGCGCGTCGAAGTCATCGTCGGCGACGGCTTCATGCACATCGCGAAATCTGAAAACGAGTACGACGTCATCATGGTCGATTCGACTGAACCGGTCGGACCGGCAGCGAACTTGTTCACGAAAGGGTTCTATGCGGGAATCTCGAAAGCACTCAAAGACGATGGAATTTTTGTCGCGCAGTCGGATAACCCGTGGTTCACACCAGAACTCATCCAAACGGTACAGCGTGACGTGAAAGAGATCTTCCCAATCACGAAGCTGTACACAGCCAACGTACCGACGTATCCGAGCGGCTTATGGACGTTCACGATCGGCTCGAAGAAGTACGACCCGCTTCAAGTACCGGCTGAGCGGTTCCACGACATCGAGACGAAATACTATACGCCAGCGCTTCACTCGGCGGCGTTCGTACTTCCTAAATTCGTGGAGGACTTGACGAAATGATCAAACGATTCGATGAAGCCTACTCAGGAAAAGTGTTTATCGCGAGCCTGCCGGAAGTGACGGATGCGAAGACGGTCCTTTACGGCATGCCGATGGACTGGACGGTCAGTTTCCGTCCGGGCTCACGTTTCGGTCCGAACCGCATCCGTGAAGTGTCGATCGGACTTGAAGAATACAGCCCGTACCTTGACGGGGACTTGAACGAAGCGGCCGTCTATGACGCAGGGGACATCCCGCTTCCGTTCGGCAACGCCCAAAAATCGCTCGACATGATCGAGTCGTTCGTCAAAGACGTCATCAAGGAAGGAAAGTTCCCGCTCGGTATGGGCGGCGAACACCTCGTCACGTGGCCGGTCATCAAAGCGATGCATGACGCGTACGGGGCCGACTTCGTCATCTTGCACATCGACGCGCACACCGACCTTCGTGACGATTACGAAGGCGAGCCGCTCTCGCACTCGACACCGCTCAAAAAAGCGGCCAACTTGATTGGACCGTCGAACTGCTACTCGTTCGGGATTCGTTCGGGGATGAAAGAAGAGTTCGACTGGGCAAAAGAAGTCGGCTACAACTTGTACAAATATGAAGTACTCGAACCGCTCAAGCGCGTCTTGCCGACGCTCGCCGGCAAAAAAGTGTACGTCACAATCGACATCGACGTCCTTGACCCGTCGGCAGCACCGGGAACCGGCACGCAAGAGATCGGCGGCATCACGACGAAAGAGTTGCTCGAGTCGGTCCATGCCATCGCCAATGCTGACCTTGATATCATCGGTGCCGACCTCGTCGAAGTGTCACCGGCGTATGATCAGTCAGACATGACGGCGATTGCCGCCGCGAAGATCCTTCGCGAGATGATGATCGGATTCGTGAAGTAACGATGAAAAAAAAAGGTCAGCTCGAGATGGAACTGAGCGCCCGGATCACCCAATGGGAGAAAGAGTATCTCGGGCGCGGTTCATTAACGTGTAAGAGTGACCTGCTCCGCGATTTGGCCATCGTGACGCTGCAAGGCGTCTTGACCCCGGCCGAGTATGAACTCGCCGCGAAGTCGAGTGGTCGCGATCAGTTAAAGAAATACCGCAACAACCTAGTCGAATCCGGCCGGGTCCAACTCGAGACAATCATTCATGACGTACTCGGGAGACGGCTCGTGTCGCTCCATACGGACATCAGCACGAAGACAGGCGAACGCCTCATCGTCTTTCGGTTGGATGCACCGTGGGACGATGTGATTGACAAGGCGTAACGACATTTTTACACTAGAAGCAGAGACGCGTCAGGATTGGTGGAGAATGCCTACGGGAACTTTCCACCGCCGTCCTGAAACGGAGCTGTCAAAAACTACCCCGACAGTTGTCGGCTAGACGGAACGACCGTGTTCGAGCCGTCGGCATGCAGCGCACACCTTTCTTTGGTGTGCGCTTTTGTCGTCTAGGAGGAAACAATGGAACTATTGACGTTTTTATTGACGAGCGCCCCGGTGCTCCTGTTCGTGACGGGCGTGATTGCCGCCCTCGGAAAGTCGAATTTAAGAATCCCCGAATCGCTCAGTGTGACGCTTAACATTTATCTGCTGCTCGCCATCGGGTTAAAAGGCGGCATGGGACTCGCCGCTGTCTCGCTTGACGAGCTTGCGGCACCGCTCGCCGTGACGCTCGTCCTCGGGATGGTTTTACCGCTCGTCGCCTTTGGGCTCGGTCGTCTGCTCAAGTTCAGCTTTCACGAACGGATCGCCATGGCGGCGACGTTCGGTTCGGTCTCGCTTGTGACGTATGTCGCTGCGACCGCCCAGCTCGAGCGGCTCGGTATCAGCTATGAACCGTTCATGACGACGCTCGTCGTCGTCCTCGAGATTCCCGGTCTCGTCGTCGCGCTCTTACTGTACAACCAGACGCGTGTGCTCGGCATCACGGCCGCCCCGAGCCAGTCGTTCACCGTCATCCGGGACAGTATGCTCTCAAAGAGCATCCTCTTGCTCATCGCCGGCCTTGTCGTCGGATTCGTCACGCCGGACACGTCGGCGCTGACACCATTCTTCGTCGACTTGTTCCCGGGCGTCTTACTCTTATTCTTACTGAGCCTTGGGGTCAAGGTCGGCCATCAGCTGAAAGACGTCCCGGCCTACGGCATGAAGTTTTTAATTGTCGGGACGATGTTCCCGCTCATCGGGGCCATTGTCGGCTACTTTGCAGCCGGACTGGCCGGTTTGTCTGACGGGGGTACGATCTTGCTCATGACGCTCGCTGCGAGCGGCTCTTACATCGCGGCGCCGGCGATGCTCCAGGCGTCCGTCCCGGAAGCCGAGCCGTCGTTTTATTTGACGCTCGCCCTCGCCGTCACGTTCCCGTTCAATTTGCTCGTCGGTATCCCGCTGTTCATCACGATCGTCACATGACAAAAGCGCCGTCTCATCGAGAGACGGCGCTTTTGTCATGTGATGACTTGCTGTTGTTCCATACATTTCAAAGCGGCGGTCCAGCTGCCGAACAAGGCGTTGATTGTCGACGTGCTCGGCACGTTTCGTCCTTCGGCCCATTTGCGGTAGTGAAGGATGCTGAAATGGTTTAATTCATCTTTAGCAACCCGGAGCGCCTCGATGACGTCTTCTTCGTCCCATTTTCGTTTCGGTGGGGCAATATCGAGGACGAACAAGGCGTAGCTCCAGGAACCGTACTTCCGGGCAATCGTCGCCACGGTCGGATATCCCTTCTCCTGCGCCCAGACAGCGTAGTGCTGTGAAGTGAGACGTGTCAGTTCGGCGGACGCCTCGATGAGTGCTTGAATGATGCGCTCCTCGTTATTGCGGGCCGTCGTCGTCTGCAACTTCGCTTCGCGCAGTGCGTTTGACCACGAGCCGAACCGGCTGCTGATCAGGGTGAGCGATGGGGCTTGTGCGACTTTGGCCCACTCCCGATACGTTTGGCTCGTAAAGATGTCGAGCTCTTCGGCAGCCTCGTTTAATGCGGTTAAAATATCTTCGTCCGAATAATAGCGGTACATCATTTTGATTTCAGCGGCTTGAACGGCTTCGCGCCAGGAACCGAATTTGTAAATCACGGTCGAGAGGGAAGGGACGTCTTTGCTGCGGGCCCAGAGTGTGTATTGTTTCGTATCGAATTCTTTGAGTTCATTCGCTGCTTGTTGTAGGCATGAGATGATTTGCTGCTCTGTCCATCTTTTCATCGTGATGTCTCTCCTTTTTAGAAGCACTTGATTGCTTCAAAGGTCATGGTGTGGTTGAACAGTAATGGTCCTCAAGGAAAGCCTAAACGGTCGAGGGCGCGACTGCGGTTGACAACGAACATAAATGGCTCGTGACTGACGGTGTAAGCAAGTCGTGAAGAAATCATGTGACGAGCATGCATGCTTACTTATTTCTAAATTCCCCTCCTTATTGACAATTTACACCTAATTCACGACTCATATACTTTCAATATTACCCATTTAGTGCGGAAATATTCACAAACAAAAAGAAATGGCCATCATACATTCGTAAAACTGTTTGATGGCTAAATTTCGTTGCTATGAAAAAGCTATGGTTTTCTTTCAGATTGTGAATCTCGAACGGGTACTAATCTAGCATCAGCGAATAACCCGGTTACATTCGGCAATCTTTAAAGGTGGTGACAGGATGACTATTCGATTCAATCATTATCCGATGGACCGAAAAAACACGATGCTTATGATGCTCGACGTGACGATCGCGGCGGCGGCCATCTTTCTCACGTTCAAACTGTTGTTCGCTCATGACACGACCGTCTCCGACGACACGACGAAGTTGATGACGATTTTAGCGCTGAAGAGTACAGCTCTGCTCGTCCTCGGGTGGCTGACACGCGTTTATCGGATTGACTGGCGGTACGGTTCGATGCGTGAGCTACAATTGCTCGCCCTCGTGTTGCTCACGAGTGATTTACTTGTCCTCGGTGGTGCCCTCGTCGTGTTAAAGAATGTATCGTATCAAGCGCTGTTCGTCCAGAGCCTGCTCGCGTTCAACGGGATGCTGTTCATCCGGATCGTGGCGAGAACCCGCTCTTTCTTCCGCTTCCGGAACGCTCCGCCGAGCGGGAAAGCGGCACTCATCATCGGCGGTGGGGACTCAGGACAAAAGATCACGAAAGAGTTGAAAGAACATCGGACGAGCGTGTTAAACGTTGTCGGTATTTTAGACGACAATCCGTTCCTGCAACGGCTCTATATCCACGGGACACCGGTCATTGGCCCGATTGATGCGCTCGAGCGAAAAATTGAAGAGCTCGGAATTGAAGTCGTTGTTCTCGCGATTCCGTCCCTGCCTTACAGCAAGCGGCTGCAACTGCTCAAGCGAATCGAGAAGACAGGCGTCGAATCACATGCGTTGCCGATGCTCTCAGAGCTTGCTTCCGGAAAAGTATCGATGAATGAGATCAGGGAAGTGGCGATTGAGGACTTGCTCGGACGAGAGCCGGTCCAACTCAACGTATCCGAGATCTCACATAAGCTAAAAGGCACGACCATTTTAATTTCAGGTGCTGGCGGTTCGATTGGATCTGAGCTATGCCGGCAGTTAATCAAATTCGAACCGGGACGTCTCGTCTTGTTCGGACATGGCGAGAACAGCATTTATTCGATTGACCGCGAACTTAAAGACTTACAAACGGAAACGGAGATTTGTCCGATCATTGGGGACGTCCAAGACCGGGCGCGGTTGATGGAAGTATTCGAACAGTTCGAGCCTGAGATCGTCTATCACGCGGCGGCCCATAAACACGTCCCGCTCATGGAAGGGAACCCGAAAGAGGCTGTGAAGAACAACATCTATGGTACGAAAAATATGGTCGAAGTCGCTGATTTGTTTAACGTCGAACGTTTCGTCATGATTTCGACAGACAAGGCGGTCAATCCGACGAACGTGATGGGCGCGACGAAACGGGTCGCCGAGATGATTGTGCAGCAACAAGCGCGTCATAGTGCGACGACGTTCTCGGTCGTTCGGTTCGGTAACGTCCTCGGCAGTCGCGGCTCGGTCGTCCCGTTGTTCAAAGAACAGATTGAACGTGGTGGTCCGATCACGGTGACACATCCCGAGATGACGCGTTACTTTATGACCATCCCCGAGGCGAGTCGGCTCGTCGTTCAAGCAAGTGTTCGCGCGAATGGCGGTGAGGTGTTCGTCCTTGATATGGGACAGCCGGTCAAAATCGTCGACTTGGCCCGACGGATGATCACGCTCAGCGGCTTCACGCTTGAGCAAATTCCGATTGAATACAGCGGAATCCGGCCGGGCGAGAAGTTGTATGAGGAGCTGCTTGCCACGAGCGAACGCAGCGAAAATCAAGTGTACGATAAAATTTTTGTCGGCTGTACGCGATCGTTCAAATCGGTCGAACCAATTTTACGTACGATTGAACATCTGCTTGACCAACAAAGCGCATTGACGTCCTTCCTCTTGTTCGTCGCCAATAGCGAAATCCCGGAAGAAGTGATGGCAGATATGTTCGCGCCTCAGATCGAGCCTGTTCGAATTCGCTCGAGCGACCCAACTCAAAGGAGGAAGACGTTATGAAAAAGACTGTGCTCGTCACAGGTGTCGCCGGGTTCATCGGCTTTCATTTGGCGCGCCGGCTGTTGCGAGAAGGGCACCACGTCGTCGGCATTGATGAAGTGAATGATTACTACGATCCTCATTTGAAAGAGGCGCGTCTCTATGTCTTGACGCACCCGAACTTCAAACTGTATCGGGACTCGCTCGAGAACAAAATGGCTGTCACACGGGTGTTCGAGAAACGGAGTCCTGACATCGTCGTCAACTTGGCTGCGCAAGCAGGTGTCCGCTACAGTCTTGAAAATCCGGACGCTTATATACAGTCGAATATCGTCGGATTTTTAAACATCCTTGAGGCGTGCCGGAACTTCCCGATTGAGCAATTGATTTATGCATCATCAAGCTCCGTGTACGGCTCGAACCAAAAGATGCCGTTCTCTGAACAGCACCCGGTCGATCATCCGCTCTCGTTATATGCGGCTTCGAAGAAAGCGAATGAACTGATGGCCCACACGTATAGCCATCTGTTCGGTCTAAAGACGACCGGGTTACGATTTTTCAGCGTCTATGGACCATGGGGCAGACCGGATATGGCGCTGTACAAATTCACAGAAGCCATTATAAAAGGTGAACCGATCGACGTCTATAACTATGGGCAAATGGCCCGTGACTTCACTTACGTCGACGATGTGATTGAGTCGATCGTCCGCTTGATGGACGTTCAACCGTTCGCTGACGAAGAGTTTGACTATCACGACCCGCTCCCGGACCGAAGTGATGTCCCGTTCCGTGTGTACAATGTCGGCAATCATAGTCCGGTCCAGCTGATGGATTTTATTCGGATCATCGAGAAAAAACTCGGGAAGCGAGCAATCGTGAACGAACTCCCGCTGCAGCCGGGTGACGTGCCGGAAAGTTTTGCCGATTCATCGGAACTGTATGAAGCGATTGATTTTCAACCACAGACCCCGATTGAACAAGGGGTGCATGAATTTATCGATTGGTATATCGCGTATCACCATGCGTTAAAGGAGGGAATCGAGTGATGATGTCACTTCAAGACAAAATCTATAGCAACTCCTCGTTACCAGTCCAAAATTGGCTCATCTCGCTATACGGGTTGAAGTTATATCGTGAGCGTTACGGTCCCTATTACGATAAAAAGTTGACCAAGCTCCGAAGTCAACGGCTCGTCGATCCGCAAACAACCCAATTAAACCAGCTCAATCGGTTCCTCAAGTTCTGTCAGACGCATAACAGCTACTACCGAGACTTGTTTGACCGCCATCACGTGGAGCTACCGCTTCTGCAACTGAGCGATTTGAAACAAATTCCAGTGCTTGAGAAAGAGACACTTCGTACCGAACCGACTATTTTCTCGGACGTTAAAGCACCAATTATCGGGTGTACGGGTGGAACGACCGGGACGGCACTCCAAGTCCGATTCACGGTCGAAGATTATCAAGCCCGCATGGCCCACTTGGATTACTTTAAAGAGCAGCACGGCTTTACAAAAGGGATGAAGCGGGCGAGTTTCACCGATCGGATGATTTGTCCGCGCGGCCAGGAAGAGCCGGTCTATTGGCGTTATAACGCTCCGATGAAACAGATGCTCTACTCGGTCGTTCACTTTCATCCGAAAACAATCCCGGCCTACGTCGAATCATTGAACGACTTTCAACCTGACGCCCTCGACGGTTCGCCGTCCGCGATGATCGAAGTCGCCAAGTATTTAAAAGACACGGATATGCGCTTGACGTTCAAGCCAATCGCCATCTTTCCGACATCCGAAACGTTGTCGCCATGGGGACGCGCGTTGCTCGAGGAGGTTTTCGACGCCCCGGTATACGACCAATACGCTTCTTCAGAAGGCGCACCGCTCGTCACCGAATGTCAGCATGGACGGATGCACCTCCATCCGGAGAGCGGCATCATTGAGGCCGGGGAGGACGGAGAAGTGCTCGTCACGAGCTTCACGACCCACGGCACGCCGCTCGTCCGTTATCGGATCGGAGACCGGATGACGCTCAGCGATGAGACGTGTCCGTGCGGCCAGACGGGTACGGTCATCTCGTCGATCGATGGCCGTCAAATGAATTACGTCGAGACACCGGAAGGTTATAAAGTGTTCGAAGGCGACTTGACGGCGACCGTCGCCGTACTGCCGAACTCGGTACTTCAAGTCCAAGTGCTCCAACATGAGATCGACCAGATTGAAATGTTATATGTCAAAGATGAGGACCGGTTCGAAAACGAACATGAGACGATATTAAAGCAAGAAGTGGAACGACTGTTCACACCGAATATGCGAATCCGTCTTAAAAATGTGCCGGCCATCAAAAAAGAACCAAACGGAAAAATTCGGGTCGTGAAGCGACTTCACGTCTGACCCATACAAAAGGGGAGTTCGATTATGGCGATCTTCGCGTTGCGGGACGTATATTTTAAGGCGCCGATCCGCCTTCAAAACTGGATGACGTCACTTTACGGCTTGAAGTTGTCACAAGAGCGTTACGGAAAAGCGTACGAGCAGGAACTTGTCGCACTACGCAACCGTCCGACGGATGACGCGGCCGTTCGAGCAGACCAGCTTCGACGACTCAATGACTTTTTAGCATTTTGCGAAGCGAACAACGACTATTACCGTCAGTTATTCGACGAGGCCGGCGTATCGCTCCCGCTCGACTCGATTGAAGATTTGAAACAGATTCCGATACTCGAGAAGGAAACGGTCCGCTCGACCCCGGCAATCTACTCGCACGTGAAGACAGACATTATCGGCAAGACAGGCGGGACGACCGGTGCGTCGCTCCAAGTGAAATTCACAGCGGAAGATTATCAGATCCGGATGGCCCATTTGGATTACTTTAAAGAACAACACGGCTTTAAAAAAGGGATGAAACGAGCCAGTTTCACGGGACGCGTCATTTGTGAACCGGATCAAGCGGCACCCGTGTTTTGGCGGTATAATCGTCCGATGAATCAACTGTTGCTGTCGTTGTTTCATCTGACCGAGGCGAATATCCCGCACTATATCGAGGAGCTGAATCGGTTCAAACCAATCGTTCTCGATAGCGCCCCGTCCGCCATGATTGAACTGGCCTCATACATTAAAGCGCACAACATCAAACTCGACTTCCAACTGATCGCCTTGTTCCCGACGTCAGAGACGATCACGGCGTTTGGACGGTCGTTGCTTGAAGAAGCGTTCAACGCGCCCGTGTTCGACCAATACGCCTCGTCCGAAGGGGCACCGATTTTGAGCGAGTGCAGTCATGGACGGATGCATCTTCATCACGAGACGGGGGTCATCGAGCCTTATGGGGAGGACGGCGAAATTCTCGTCACGAGCTTTACGACCCACGGCACACCGCTCGTCCGCTACCGGATCGGGGACCGGATGAAGTTTGGGGAAGGGACTTGTCCGTGCGGTCAAGGCGGGACGTATGTCGAGTCAATCGAGGGACGGCAAACTAATTTCATCGTCACGCCAAAAGGACTCAAAGTCTATGAAGGGGATTTGACGACGATCGTCAGCGAGCTTCCGAACTCGGTCATTCAAGTCCAGTTTCGGCAGTTCGATTTGCATCACATCGAGATGCGCTACATCAAAGACCCAAATCGCTTCACCTCGTCGCATGAACAAGTGCTTCGACGGGGGTTGAAAGAGCTCGTCGGAGACGGCGTCGAGATTACGTTGACGCCGGTCAACCAAATTCCTCGAGGCCCGAACGGAAAAGTCATCGTCGTCGAAAAGTTGATGAATCAAATTTCACAATAACTGGAGGCAGATGGACATGGACAAACTCATCTCAGAATCACGGACAGCACGAAGAACCATTGCCAATCGCCATATCGCCGTCGTCGGACTCGGGTACGTCGGTCTCCCGGTCGCGGTCGCGCTCGGAGAAGTCGGAGACGTCATCGGATTTGATATTAATGAGGCCCGCATCAACGAACTGAACGGTCATCTCGACAGCACGCGAGAAGTCGAGCGGGAATCGCTTGAAATCGCCTCAGTCGCGTACACGACCGACGCGTCACAGCTTGAAGAGGCGGACTTTATCATCATCGCCGTACCGACGCCGATCAACGAACAAAATCAACCGGACCTCGGTCCGATCTGCAGCGCGACGCGAACCGTCGGAAAGTATCTACGGCCCGGGGCGATTGTCGTCTACGAGTCGACCGTTTATCCTGGACTGACGGAAGAAGAGTGCATCCCGCTACTCGAACGAGAGTCGGGTCTACGGGCCGGGATTGATTTTAAAGTCGGCTATTCGCCAGAGCGTATCAATCCAGGGGACCGTGTCAATACGTTCCGGACGATCAAGAAAGTCGTCGCCGCCGAGGATGAGGAGACGCTTGATATCGTCGCAGCCGTATATGAGACGGTCGTCGATGCCGGTGTACATCGCGCTTCGTCAATCAAAGTCGCCGAAGCCGCGAAAGTGATCGAGAATACGCAACGGGATTTGAATATCGCATTGATGAATGAGCTCGCGATCATCTTCGAGCGGATGAACATCGATACGCTTGAAGTGTTAGAAGCGGCCGGTACGAAATGGAACTTCCTGAACTTCCGGCCCGGACTCGTCGGTGGCCACTGTATCGGGGTCGACCCGTTCTATTTGACGATGAAGTCTGAGATGCTCGGCTATCACCCTGAGGTTATTTTAGCCGGACGGCGCATCAACGAGACGATGGGTAGCTTCATCGCCACGTCGCTCATTAAAACGATGATTCGTCAAAACATGCCGGTACTCGGCTCACGGGTCACCGTGCTCGGCATGTCGTTCAAAGAGAACGTCAGTGATATCCGTAATTCGAAAGTCGCGTCACTCGTGCGGGAAATCGAGGAGTTCGGCCTTGAGGTGCAAGTGTACGACCCGCTCGTCCACCATGAAGAAGTCGAACAAGAATACGGGCTCCAAGTAAAGTCCTACCATGAGCTCAAACCGGCGGAAGTCGTCATCTACGCCGTCTCACACGATGAATTCGTGAGTGCCGGGTGGAAAATCGCCGAACGTCAGTTGAAGATGGGACGAGGGATCGTCATGGATTTGAAAGGCATCTTAAATCGAGCGACGAAGCCAGAGGAGGTCCACTTATGGCGCCTTTAAAGATCCTTCAATTCTGCGCGGTCGACGTGACCGCTGACGTCCTGTTGCGTCCGCTCATCGAGTCGCTTAAAGCCGAAGGGCACCAAGTCGATGTCGCCTGTGCCTACGGTGACCGGACGGACCGGTTGCGGGCGGAAGGTTGGGTCATCCATACGCTGCCGATCGATCGTAAATTCCATCCGAAGCGGAACGTGCAGACGATTCAAGGGCTCGTCGCCTTGCTGAGACGGGAGAAGTATGACGCGATCCATGTCCATACGCCGGTTGCGGCCGCGCTCGGACGGGTTGCGGCCCGAATCGCCCGCACCCCGCACATTCTGTACACGGCCCATGGCTTTTACTTCCATGAACGGATGAGCCGGGTCGCCTACGAACTCGTGTTTTGGCTCGAAAAGTCGCTTGCCGCGCTCGCGACCGACTGGCTGCTGCTCCAAAGTGAGGAAGATTATTCGCTTGCCAAGACCCGACAATTTAAAAGCGATGACCGTCTGCTTCATCTCGGGAACGGGATTGATTTGGCTCGATTCCAACCGCTTGAAAAAACAGTTGACCCGAAGCAGTTAAAGTTTCTGTTCGTCGGTCGCCTCGTCAAAGAAAAGGGGATCCTCGATTTACTCGAGGCGTTTCAAGAAGTGTCTGCGCGTCATCCGGGAGCGACACTCACGATTGCCGGAGAGTTGCTATCGAATGAGCGGGATCAAGAGACCGCCAAACTCGTTGAAGCTCACTTGGTCGACAATCCGAACGTTCATTACGTCGGATACGTCACAGACACCCCGTCTTTGTTCAACCGTCATGACATCTTTCTGTTACCGTCTTATCGAGAAGGGCTCCCCCGCTCGATTTTAGAGGCGATGGCGTCAGGTCTTCCGGTCATCGCGACCAACATCCGCGGCTGTCGAGAAGAAGTCATCGACGGAGAGACAGGATACCTCGTCCCGGTGGCCCGACCGCAAGCACTCGCGGAGGCGATGGAATTGTTCATCGAGCATTCGGATCGTATCGAATCATACGGTCGCCGAGGTCGCGAAGTCGTCGAGGAACGGTTCGATGAATCGAAAATTTTGACACGGCAAATCAATTTATTTGCGCAAATTAGCGCTCGTGAAGTGGGATGAGTCGTCACACATAAAAGGGGGAGGCGGCATGGAAGAGAAACAAGTGATTCACCAGTTGAGGACGGCCGCCGATGACGGTCGTCTCACAATCCATATGTACCAGCAATGGCAACAAGCGAACGGCGGACCGACCGTACTCGAACTGTTAGAGGTGTATGGTTCGTGGACGAACGTGCTGCGGCTCGTCGGGTTTGAAAACCAGATGCCGCGTTTCACGAAGTCGGAAATGTTGCGAACGCTTCGCCGGGCAGCGAAGGATCTTGGCTCGATCAGTAGTGCCGATTACCGAAAATGGGCGCACGACCATGATGCTCCGACGCTGACGGAAGTTGTCATCCAGTTTGGGTCTTGGAAGGTCGCATTGATCGAGGCCGATCTACTCGGGATGATGGCAAAAGACCAAAAGATTGAAATCATTCAAGCGTTGCTCGATGCGAGCGATGAAATCGAACCATTCAATTCGACGACGTATGCGAAATGGGCGAAAGCGAACCAACGTCCGAGTATCACAAAAGTCGTTCGGCGCTTCGGGTCCTGGACGCAAGCGCTCGAAGAAATCGGATTGTCGACGCGTAAAGCGTTCACGGAACAAGATATTCTATCGGCGTTGAAAGAAGCGAGTGAGGATTTGGCCGTCCTCTCGCCATGGGGTTATGAAATATGGCAAAAAAAGACGGGAAAGGACCGGCGCTTAAAGATATCCAACAGATGTTCGGTTCTTTTGACATAGCACTTTCGGCGATGGGGCCAGAATTTACAGACGAGACAGACGATGACGCTTCAAAGAGAGGGAAGGAGGAGGGCTTATGACGCGTCCGATCGTCTTATGTATCGGCGAGGATCCGACTTCGACTTATGTTTACCAGGCGATTCGGAATCTCGGGGTGACCCATGTGATCAAAGAAGACGGTCCGGCTGAAGTGCGGCCCGACTCGATCAACGAGTGGATGCGTCAATCATACGTTCGATTGACGTCACCGCTCATGCGCCGATTCAGCCGTCAGCGCGTCCGAGAGTTACAAGCACGTTATCCGCTGAACGACAATCCGATCCCATCGCATCATCTGTTGCGTGTCACGTCACTGAATGACGCACGAACGATGATGTGGCTTGATCGCTTACAACCACAACTTGTGATCTTGCACGAGACCGGATCCGTCGACATGAGCCGACTGCACCGTCTTGATTGTCCGATTTTAATGGTCAGCCCTTCGATGGCCAAAGGACAACTTGAAGCGTACTGGGCGTTTCGCGCTAAGCCTGACGTCTGTGAAGTGAAAATCGAACAATGGAGCGACAGAGGCTGGACTGTACTCGACCGGTCCGTCCTTTATGTCGGTGGCACCGATAACTTTGCGACGTATCCTTATCTTCAACTTGTGACGGCTCTGCCGCTTTTGCGTCGTCAAATTGAATCGATGCTCGAAGAGGACGTGTATGATCGACGGACGGCAGAGTAAAGGCCAAAGCGAGTTCGCTTTGGCCTTTCAGCTATTTTTGATGCAGTAATGTTGGATCACATCGAGCGACCGGTAGAACAGAATCGTACGTCCCGTTTCGCATAGAGAGGATAACCGTCGTCCCGGCGAGCTTGGCGAGCTGTTGACTCGATTACATAGGCCTCACCTTCTTGAATGCAGCGTAAAGCGTGACGTCACGTCAAGCTTGTTTTTCAAATAAGGAAAAACCGTCGCGTTCGCCGGCGTAGCTGAAGCCGAAGCGAAGATAATAGTCGTTCAAAAATCCGTTCGTCGCGACGCAGTCGAGCCGGATCCGTTTTGCCCCGGCCATTGCCTGACGCATCAATTGAGTACCAATCTGTTTTCCTTTATGACGTGAGTCGACGACGAGGCGATGCACGTAGACGGCTGTGTCGGCGTCACTCCATAAGTTCTCGTCCCACGACGTCGGCGGGATCAAACTGACCGCCCCGATGATGGTGTCGTTCTCTTCATATACGTACACCGTCCCGTTCGTGACGTCATACGTCACAGTATCGGTCCGACTCGGCTCTAAATATTTTTGCCATTGCGTTTTGCCGGCTGCTTTAAACTCCATTGCTTTCGTTAAAATAAGCTTATCGATAGGAGATATGTCGGACACGGTGGCCAAACGAATCATATGAGTCGCCTCGCTTTCAATTAGTTTTCAAATCGTGTAGGGTACACGGTGAGTAAGCTATTTAAAACTTCTTTGTGTCGGCGAACGATTTTTGGTAAGATAAACTTACTGTAATCGTGCAAACGATTGCGCTAACCGTAAGAAGAAAAAATAGCACTGGTAATAGGATAAGTATATAGGATGCGCAGTGAGTTTAGAGACAAGGGAGTCTTATTGAGATATGCAACTTTTACAACGTGACCAACAAACAAAAACTTTACAACGAAATTGGTGGAAAGAAGCCGTCGCCTATCAAATCTACCCACGCAGTTTTTACGACGCGAACGGTGACGGGATCGGGGACATTCAAGGCATCATCGACAAACTCGATTATTTGAAAGACCTCGGCGTCGACGTCATCTGGATTTGTCCGATGTACAAATCGCCGAACGACGACAACGGCTATGACATTAGCGACTACGAGGACATCATGGACGAGTTCGGGACGATGGCAGACTTTGACCGTCTCTTGGAAGAAGTCCATGCGCGCGGCATGAAGCTGCTCTTGGACCTCGTCGTCAACCACACGTCAGATGAGCACCCGTGGTTCATCGAATCGAAGAGCTCGAAAGACAATCCGAAGCGTGACTGGTACATTTGGCGCGACGGGAAGCCCGACGGTTCGAAGCCGAACAACTGGGAGTCGATCTTTGGCGGCTCGGCTTGGGAGTTCGACGAGACGACCGAACAGTATTTCTTGCACGTCTTCTCGAAGAAACAGCCGGACCTCAACTGGGAGAACGCTGAGATGCGCCAGACGATCTACAACATGATCAACTGGTGGCTCGACAAAGGCATCGACGGCTTCCGCGTCGACGCCATCAGCCATATCCGTAAACACCCGTCGTTCGGCGATCTTCCAAACCCGGAAGGCCTCGACTTCGTGCCGTCGTTCGAGATGCACATGAACGTCGACGGCATCCACGGCTACCTGGAAGAACTCCGTGACGAGACGTTCAACAAACACGACATCATGACGGTCGGTGAAGCGAACGGCGTCTCGCCTGACGACGCCCACCTTTGGGTCGGTGAGAAGGACGGCAAGATGAACATGGTGTTCCAATTCGAGCATATGGGCCTTTGGCGTGAAGATGCCGAGTCGAAATTAGATGTCGTCCATTTGAAGAACGTCTTGACGAAATGGCAAAAAGGACTCGAGGCAGACGGCTGGAACGCCTTGTATGTCGAAAACCACGACCAGACACGGACCGTGTCGTCATGGGGCGACGATGAGCGTTACTGGAAAGAGAGCGCCAAGTCGATCGCAATGATGTATTTCCTCATGCAAGGGACACCGTTCATCTATCAAGGCCAAGAGATCGGGATGACGAACGTGAAGTTCGATTCGATCGACCAGTACGACGACATCGCGACACGTAACCGTTACTATATCGGACGTGAGCACGGCAAGAGCCATGAAGAGATGATGGAGATCACGTGGAACTCGTCGCGTGACAACACACGGACGCCGATGCAATGGAGCGACGCCGCGAACGCCGGCTTCACGTTCGCCGAGAAGCCATGGTTCGGTATCAATCCGAACTATACGGACATCAACGTCGGCGCGCAGCTCGAGGACGAGGATTCAATCCTCAACTTCTATAAAGAGATGATCCGTCTCCGTAAAGACGACGAGACGTTCGTCTACGGCAAGTACGACGTCGTCTTGCCGGAACATCCGGAGATTTACGCCTACACACGGACGCTCGGTGACACGCAATACCTCGTCATCTCGAACTTGACGGGCAAAGAAGCGATCTTCGCGACGGATATCATGCTTCGTTCAGACGACGTCGTCTTGAGGAACATGCCGCTCGACGCGCATGATGAGACGATGCTCCTCCACTTGAAGCCGTTCGAAGCACGCGTCTACAAGTTGAGCTGACTAAAAGACAGGGGAAACCCTGTCTTTTTTGTAGTGTGAAGCTGGCACGAACCGGGAAAGAAAAAGTTAGCGATTCCGGACCGTTTAGGAGATATGGTACGATGAGACAGCGGAAAGGGGAATCACCATGGCAATTGAACCACGACGGGTCCGTGTCCGGCAGACGACGAAAGTCAGTGAGGTCGATGAACCGATCGAGCTCCATGCCGACGGTCTCTACTATGAATTAAAGACCGGCTTCATCTTGATGTTCGACCAAGAGCGTGAGGACGGCATCGTGCCGACAACGTTGAAATATACGACCGGGCGGCTCGCCCTCATCTGTAAAGGACCGATCGAGATGAACCATTCCTTCATTGAAGGACGGCTGACACAAAGCCTATACAAAAATCCATATATGTCGATGACGATGGCGACGACGACGGTGCGGCTCGATGTCCGGGACGGCCGTTGCCGTTTCCATTACGAGTTGGCGATGAATGACGACTTGGCGGGCGACTACGAAGTCGACGTCGCTTGGACGTTTGAAGGAGGAGAAACGAGATGAATTTTGCAGAACGTGTGAAAAAGATTGAAGAGATGTTGAACGAGGATTGGTTCGAGATGCTCGAGACGAACGAGGAAGAGTATGAGGAATGGCGAGGCCGCCTCGAAGACCATGCCGAACAAGTCATCGGTCATTATGATAGTGAGACCGGCGTCGATATGGATGCGGTCGACAAGTTGCTCCAATTGAACGACGAGTTCCCGCTCTTGTACGGAGAAGACACGGTCCGACTCTATATCGCGTTGATCGAGGCGCGACCGGAAGATAAATCGGTGTACGATCGCTATATCGACTACTTGGCGGCAATCGGTGACGCTGAGCATGAGGAATTTTTACGGTTCCACACGCTCGTCGAAGCCGGTCGCTTAGACGAAGCGAGACAACTCGCACCCGTGATGCCAAAACGATTAGGACTCGAAGACTAAGGCCGCATTGCGGTCTTTTTCATACATATGATTAGGGGGGAAATGCTATGTTACGGCTCGTGAAGACGTCAGTCGAACAGCAAGATCAAGTTCTTGCCCTGTTAAGCGAATGGAAAGAGGACGGAAGCAACATCGTCCCGACGACGATTAATAAAGATACGAGCGATTTTGACGCCTACGTCAAACGACTCCTCGAAGCGGAAGACCGTGAAAAGATTGAGGACGGTTGGGTGCCGAGCACGACGTATTGGTTGACGGACGGGGATGAGTTGCTCGGGGCGGCGAATATTCGCCATGAGTTAAACGCCCACCTGTTGAACTTCGGGGGACATATCGGTTATGGCATCAAGCCGAGTGCGCGCGGACGCGGTTTGGCGACGGAACAGCTGCGTCTCGCGCTCGAGAAGGTGAAAGAACTTGGGATTGAGCGGGCGCTCATCACGTGTGACCGAGAGAACGTCGCCTCTCGCCAAGTCATTTTGAACAATGGGGGTGTCGCCGACACACCGTATACCGAAGAAGATGGAAACGTCGTCGAGCGGTTTTGGATTGAACTGAAAGGGTGACATGGGATGGCGAACTGGATTGTCGTGTATTTAGTGCTCATCAATTTCTTTGGGATTTATTTGTTTCCACGCGACCGGATACCGTCTAAGAAATGGTTCTCATTTTCGAGCGGGATCGCCATCACGTATTTTTTCATGTATTTACTGCCGTCGCTCAATAAGCGCCAAGATACGCTCCGGGTCGACTGGCTCGACCTTGCTTTACCTTCAGAAATATACGTCGTCAGCCTGCTCGGCTTCACCGTCTTCTACGGGACGATGCGGTTCGTGCGGACACCGTACTTTCAAGACGAGACGATTGACCGGAACGTGTCGTATTGGCTTCAAGTGACGCTTCTGACGGCGTACATGTCGTTCTCGGCTTACGTCGTCACGGCGACGTCGGTCACGTTTGTGGCACGTAGTTTTTATGCGACGGCGCTCGGTGTCCATTTCCTCGCTGTCGGTCACGACTTGTACCGTCACTACGGGGAACGTTATTTGGCACAAGGCCGTTATTTTTTGAGCGGCGGGATTCTCGTTGGCGGCTTGTTCGCCCGTTTCATCGATCTCGCGACGCACGTCGAGGCGCTCCTGTTTGCGTTCGTCGCCGGGGCGATGATCCTCAATATCGTCAAGTTCGAGCTGCCGGCCGACCGCAACCTCCATTTCCGGACGTTCGTGCTCGCCGTTTTCGGCTACGGCGGCATCTTGTTGTTCTTGAAACATGTGCTCGACTTTTGATTCCAACAAGAAAATGAATGACTGTTCATTCACTTTTTGTTATACTGAACTCAAGATTGAATCCGTTTTCATAAGGGGGAGTTTTGGGGATGTCGACATTTTTAATCGTCAACTGGATTCTATTCTTGCTCGTTCTTGGCTATGGACTGTATTTGTTCGCGACGCTCGTCTATCAGCGTTATACGTTCATCAAGCTTGGGAAGAAGGCAGAATGGAGCCAAACGAATAAGGAACGGCTCGAACAAGTCATGATCAACGTGTTCGGTCAAAAGAAACTACTGAAGGATAAGAAGAGCGGGATCATCCACGTCATGATGTTCTATGGGTTCATCCTCGTCCAGTTCGGGGCCATCGACTTCATCTGGAAAGGGCTCGCCGTCGGGACACGCTTCCCGCATGTGCCGCTCGGACCGGTCTATCCGATCTTCACGTTCATGCAAGAAATCGTCATGCTCATGATTCTCGTCGCGGTCGTTTGGGGATTCTACCGCCGTTACGTCGAGAAACTCGTGCGCTTGAAGCGGAACTTTATGGCCGGCCTCGCCCTCATCTTCATCGGCGGGCTCATGGTATCGGTCTTGTTCGGCAACGGGTTCTATCTCGTCTATAAAGAAGAGCTGCCGATGTGGGGCGAACCGGTCGCGACACTGATCGGTTCAGCGTTCGCTTGGGTACCTGGGGGCGTCGCTTTCGCCTTGTTCGTCGTCTTCTGGTGGCTACACCTCATGTTCTTGCTCAGCTTCATGATCTACATCCCGCAAGGCAAGCACGCCCACTTGATCGCCGGCACGTTAAACGTCTGGCTCGGCCGGACGCACAAAGTCGGCCGTCTCGCGCCGGTCGATTTCTCGGCGATGGAAGACGCGGAAGAGTCGGACGAAGAAGTCGTCTTCGGTGTCAACAAAATCGAGGACTTCAACCAGAAGCAACTCGTCGACTTATACGCTTGTGTCGAGTGTGGGCGCTGTACGAACGTCTGTCCGGCGACCGGTACCGGCAAGATGCTGTCGCCGATGGATCTCATCGTCAAGCTGCGTGACCATATGAACATGAAAGGTGCGGCCATCACACGGAAATCACCGTGGGCACCGGCCCTCATGTTCCAGAACACGCAAGGTGCGGAGATCGCGGCCGCGGCCCAGAACGGGCACATGCTCGTCGCCGATGAGTTGATCGGCAACGTCATCACGGAAGAAGAGATTTGGGCGTGCACGACGTGCCGGAACTGTGAAGACCAATGTCCGGTCATGAACGAGCACGTCGATAAGATCATCGATCTTCGCCGTTACCTCGTCATGATGGAAGGCAAGATGGACCCTGAGGCGCAGCGCACGGTCGCGAACATCGAGCGCCAAGGCAACCCGTGGGGCATGAACCGGAAAGAGCGCGAGAACTGGCGCAACGACCGGGAAGAGCTCGTCATCCCGACGGCCAAAGAGAAGAAGAAAGTTGGGGAAGAGTTCGAATTTCTCTTCTGGGTCGGGGCGATGGGCTCTTATGACAGCCGTAGCCAAAAAGTCGCCCAAAGTTTTGCGAGTGTCTTAAACAAGGCCGGCGTCTCGTTCGCCATCCTCGGGAACGAGGAGAAGAACTCAGGTGACACGCCGCGTCGCATCGGGAACGAACTGTTGTTCCAAGAACTCGCCGAGGCGAACATCAAACTGTTCGAGAAGTACGGGGTCACGAAAATCGTCACAGTCGACCCGCACGCGTACAACACGTTCAAAAACGAGTATCCGGATTTCGGGCTGACTGGTGTGAAAGTGTACCATCATACCGAGCTGCTCGCCGAACTGCTCGATACGGGACGGGTCAAACCGGACCGGGCCGTGAACGAACGCGTCGTCTACCACGACTCGTGCTATCTCGGGCGCTATAACAATGTCTATGACGCACCGCGTTTCGTCCTCGAACGGATTCCAGGTGTCGAGCTCGTCGAAGCAGAACGTAACCGCGAGAACGGCATGTGTTGCGGAGCCGGTGGTGGACTCATGTGGCAAGAAGAGAAAGTCGGGACGCGTGTCAACGTCGCTCGGACCGAGCAGTTGCTCGAGACGAAGCCGACGGTCATCGGTTCGGCATGTCCATACTGCTTGACGATGCTCTCGGACGGTACGAAAGCGAAAGAAGTCGATGAGACGGTCGGAACGTTCGACGTCGTCGAGCTGCTCGATCGTTCACTGAAGCCGATCGAAGTACCAGAACCGCTTGTACAGTAATCGCTAAGACGGAGCCTTTGTGCTCTGTCTTTTTTGTTCGTCGCATCGTAAAATTAGGAATAAGCAAAGATTAGACCGAATAAAGGACGTGAGCGTATGGTCGAATTGATGACCGATAACGAGATTGCTTTGGCCATCATTCAAGCATTAAAAGAAGCCAAAAAGAACGAGTTCCAGAACATCGTTGATGAACTGCAGCCATACGATGTCGCCCAGCAATACAAACTGTTGCCGAGCAAACATCAGAATAAATTCTTATTGTACTTGACTATCGAACAAATGACCGACATGATTCAAGAACTCGATCAGACGACCCGGCTTCAAGTACTACACCGGCTCGGTTTTGAGCGGACGACCGAAGTCCTCGATTTAATGGAAAATGATGATGTCATGTCGTTTTTGTCTGAACTCGATCCGGAAAAAGTCGAGGAACTCATAGCTGAGATGAAAGATGAGGAATCGAGTGTCGTCCAAAATATGATGACCTATCCGGCGGAGACGGCGGGACGTCTGATGAACAACCGGTTCGTTTGGATTCCGCAACAGTTTACGATCCGTCAGGCGGTAGGGAAGTTAAAAGATTTCGCCGCACTCGCTGAGTACCTGAACTATTTATACGTAGTGGATGAAGAAAAACGACTCGTCGGTGTCGTTTCGTATAAAGATTTAATTTTGGCCGAACCGGACGAGGCGATTGCGGACGTCATGTACAAACGCGTCGTTAAAGTCGACGTGATGACCGATCAGGAAGATGTAGCAAAGTTGATTGGTCGTTATGACTTCATTTCGATTCCTGTCGTCGAGGACGGCAACCGGCTCGTCGGCGTCATCACAATCGATGACATCATCGATATTGTCATTCAAGAGGCGAACGAGGATATCGAGAAACTGTCTGCGTCCGGTAAGTCGATTGATTTTGACACGTTACCGCTCGTCGCAGCCTATCGGCGTTTACCGTGGCTGATTTTACTGTTGTTCATCGGTTTGATTTCTGGCAGTATCATCGATAGATTCTCAGGTACGATCGAACAAGTCGTCGCGCTCGCGTTCTTCATGCCGATGATTGCCGGGATGACCGGGAATACGGGTACACAGTCGCTCGCCGTCGTCGTCCGAGGACTCGCAACCCGTGATTTAACGCCGAGGCAAGTTGGCGCACTCATCTTCCGGGAACTGAAGGTCGGCCTCATCATCGGTGTCACGTGTGCAGTGCTAATTGCAGTAATCGCATTTTTCTGGCAGGACAGTTGGACGCTCGGTCTCGTCGTCGGTAGTTCGCTGCTTATGACGCTCATCATCGGTACGCTCGCCGGGACGATTATCCCGCTCATCTTGTATCGATTAAACGTTGATCCGGCCGTCGCGTCGGGTCCGCTCATTACGACAATCAACGATATTTTGTCGTTGCTCATCTACTTCGGTGTCGCGACGGCATTTTTGACAAAACTGATGTAAAACAAAGCCGGGCTTGGTCAGCGACCAGGCCCGGCTTTCGTTTACTTACATTTCGGATTTTGTGAGCAGTGAAGACGTCAGGTGAGATAGTCCTTGCGTCGTCTCGTTGATGGCTGAGATCGTCTCGACCATCCGTCCGAGGTCTTGCTTGTTGCGTTCGAATGAGAGGACGTAGTTGCCCATCTCGTCTTTCACGGTCGAGAAGCCGACTTTGACCGCGCTCAACTGACGCATCGCCTCGTCGTTCGTCCGATGCATTTGTCCCATCTGGTCGAGCAGGGCGGCGATGTTCGTCTCGTTCTCGTGGATGAGTACGTTAATTTGACTGCTCAGCTGTTTGGCGTTCTCGGCGAGCGTCCGGACCTCGGTCGCGACGACGGCGAAGCCTTTGCCGTGCTCACCGGCCCGGGCCGCCTCGATTGAGGCGTTCAACGCGAGCAAGTTCGTTTGGTTGGCGATCTGTTCGATGCTGCGGGTCATGCTGACGATCTCTTGCGAGCCGTCTTTGAGTGCTGTGATGCGCTCGAGCGAGGCGTCGACGTATGTCGCCGATTGCGTGAACTCCGTCTCCATCTGCTCGATCTGTTTGCCGTTCGTTTGCGTCAGTTCCATCAAGTGACGGCTCATCTTCTCCGTCTGTTCGGTTTCAGACAACACTTGGTGGGCCCGGTCGCTCGTCTCGGACATGGCGGCGCCGGTCCGTTCCATCGTCGTCGCGACTTCCGTGCTGACACGACCGATATCGGTCAACAAATCGGTCCGGGCCGCGTTTGCCGATTCGATTTCACCGAGTCTGGCGTCGACGTACTGCTCGGTCACGATTTGAGCGTCTAAATTCATCGCGTGAGACAACGCGAGCAACGACTCGGTCATCGCCGCCGGATCGTGTTGATAGTGCTCGACGATTTTCGGGACGAGCAACGTGTTGAAGGCAGAATACGTCGCGAGGAACCAGACGACCGGTACCGAGAAATTATGGTGGGTCTGTCCCATGCGTTTACGCATGGCGAGAAACTTCTCATCGATCCGACCCGTCAACAAGCTGCGGAAGTAGTCGGCGAATACTTTTTTCAAACGCTCGCGCGTCGATGAGGCGTTGGCGATCTTGACCATGTCAGGCTGCAACATCAAATGGTCGAGTACGCTTTCTAGCACGTCATCAAGCACGGATTCGACGAGCGGTGCCATCGCTTGAAGTCGTTCGACTTGAGTTGACGTATAACCCATGTAATGCGCGCGTCCGCTCAGACGTTTGTCTGACGGTTGTGCAATGGTCGTTGCGTCAGGGAAAGCGATTGATGCGGTATAAACAGGTGCTTTTGGTTTACGGAAGAGTGCCATTCAAAAATCTCCTTTTTCATCATACATAGAATAGAGGTGTCACTTCTATATCGGTTGATTTTTGAAATTACTGAGTGGTCGATGTGTTCTCCACCCGTTCCATGGTGTTCAAAGCAAGAAAATAATTTCCTCTAGCTTTTTTATATCGGTTTTGTTTATAATGAGGAGTGATGTTTAACTAGTGACGGAAAAGGAGTGTCCTTTAATGAATAAATCGTTGATCGATTTTGTTTACGAAATTCTTCAAAAGACTGGGGAGCAACCAGTTTCATTTGATGAAATCCGCGAGCAGATCAGACAAAACTATACGTTCACAAGTGAAGAGGAAGAGCTCGAGAAAATCGCGCAACTCTACACGGACATGAACATCGACGGACTATTCGTCAACTTGGGAGCTAACCGTTGGGCGCTTCGTGTTTGGTATCCGTTCGATAAGTCAGACGAAGATCTCGTCATCGAGGCACGCCAACGCGGCGAGCTCGACGAGTTCGAGGAAGATCTCGATGAGACGGACGAAGGCATCGTCGACATCGAAGACGACCTTGACGTCTTTGCTAAAGGTGAAGATTTTGATGCATCTGAATTTGATGCGGATGATGAAACTGAAAAAGTACCAGACCTTGACGAGTTCAAGGACGACGACTTAGACGACGACCTCGACCTTGAAGACGAGGACGACTTATAAGAGACCGCAAAAAGCCGGGCATTTGTCCCGGCTAGGCGTGTCTCTTTTTCTTTTTTTGGCACACGTAACCAAGAAAAAAATAATAACTTGACGACTGCATCGTCTCTGACGTAAATTAGTCATGGGCTAGTTTAGCACGTACGATGCAGCAAAAGTGTCCCCCATGTCAGTGGGGGCACTTTTGCTTTTTTTGTTTTTCGTTTCCCGATGTGGGCATTCAAGAGAGGAGAATGATGATGACAAAGTATATTTTCGTAACAGGTGGGGTAGTATCTTCACTCGGTAAAGGGATCACAGCCGCTTCACTCGCACGTCTGCTTAAAAACCGAGGTTTGAACGTAACGATTCAAAAGTTTGACCCATATATCAATATCGACCCAGGGACGATGAGCCCATACCAGCACGGTGAGGTGTTCGTCACGGACGACGGCGCCGAGACCGATCTTGACCTCGGTCATTACGAGCGTTTCATCGACATCAACTTGTCGCAAAACGCGAACGTGACGTCGGGACGCATCTACTCGACGGTATTGAAAAAAGAACGTCGCGGTGACTATAACGGGGGGACGGTCCAAGTCATCCCGCATATCACGAACGAGATTAAAGACCGCGTCTTCCGTGCCGGCCGCGAGACGAACGCGGACGTCGTCATCACAGAGATTGGCGGAACAGTCGGGGACATCGAGTCGCTTCCGTTCATTGAGGCCATTCGTCAAGTGAAGAATGACATCGGTAAAGAGAACGTCATGTACGTTCACTGTACGCTCGTCCCATACCTTCGCGCAGCTGGCGAGATGAAGACGAAACCGACACAACACAGCGTCAAAGAGCTCCGCAGTTACGGAATCCAGCCGGATATCATCGTGCTCCGTACCGAGTATGATATCCCGGAAGACATGCGTGAAAAGATTGCCCTCTTCTGTGACACGCGCAAAGAAGCGGTCATCGAGGCACAAGACGCGTCGACGTTGTATGAAGTGCCGCTCAACCTTCAAAAACAAGGCATGGACCAGCTCGTCAACGACTACTTCGGCTTCAACACGCCACCGGCTGACATGACGGCTTGGAAAAACCTTGTCCATACGGTCACGCACCTCGAGAAGAAAGTGAAGATCGCACTCGTCGGAAAATACGTCGAACTCCGCGACGCCTATATCTCGGTCGCCGAATCGCTCAAGCATGCCGGTTACGCGTTCAACGCCGACATCGACATCGACTGGGTCAACGCAGAAGACGTGACGGCTGAAAACGTCGATGCGCTTCTCGGCGACGCCGACGGTATTCTCGTCCCGGGCGGCTTCGGCGAGCGTGGGATTGAAGGGAAGATTGAAGCGACGCGTTATGCGCGTGAGAACAACGTCCCGTTCTTCGGGATCTGTCTCGGGATGCAACTCGCGACGGTTGAGTTTGCCCGTAACGTCTTGAAGTTAGATGGCGCCCACTCGGCGGAGATCGATCCGACGACGAACTACCCGATCATCGACCTTCTTCCTGAGCAAAAAGATATCGAAGATCTCGGTGGTACGCTCCGCCTCGGCCTTTACCCTTGTAAGCTTGAGCCGGGCACGAAAGCGCACGCCGCTTACAACCAAGAGCTCGTCTATGAGCGCCATCGTCACCGCTACGAGTTCAACAATGAGTACCGTGAAGCGTTCGAAGCGGAAGGCTTCAAGTTCTCGGGGACGAGCCCGGACGGCCGTCTCGTCGAGATCATCGAGATTCCAGAACACAAGTGGTTCGTCGCGTCACAGTTCCACCCAGAATTGATTTCGCGTCCTGAGCGCCCGCAGCGCTTGTTCCACGATTTCATCCAAGCAGCACTCGCAGAGTGAGGAAGAGGTCACGACCGTTTTCGGTCGTGGCCTTTTTTCTCGGGCAAAAGACTGACCGCTTCAACAGCTTAGGATGGATACATGTTCACCTAAATCCGGGTAAACTAAGAGTAGAACGGGGGAGGGCGATGTCACATGGGGGAACGAAACATGATTTACTGGGGGTATGGGGTCGCTTTAGTCGCGTTGAGCATATTGCCGTTTGTCGTCCTGCCGACACTCTTATTGCCGTATCAACTCGGATGGACCGGGGTTGTCCTGTTGGCTCTATCGATCGGTCTGTTGCGGTCGATCCGTGAAGGGTCGAGCGTCTATTTGAAGCAGATGTTGAAAGTGACATTCACGTTGTTTTTATTATTTGTCTTGATCTATTACGTCTCATTCGGTCTCATCTTATACGATACGTATGGGCTCGATCGTCTGCTCGAACGTTATGAAAATCATGCGGTCTGGGTGTTCGCCGCCTTCAGTTTCCTGCAACCGATCGCGTTGCCGGTCCCGGAAGCGATCAGCGTCCCGATCGGCAGTGTCGCCCTCGGTCCGTTGCGCGCGGCCTTGATCGGCAGTGTCGCGACGACGCTCGGCATTCTCGTCATGTACGGGCTCGCGCGGTTCGGCCGGGAGCGGGTCATGCACTTGATCGATGCGGATAAACTCGCGACGTATGATCGTTATGTCGGTAAGTACGGTCTCGGTGTCTTGCTCGTCTTGTTCATCATCCCGATCTTACCGGACGAAGTGATTTGCATAGCCGCCGGATTCAGCCGCGTGCCGTTCGTCCGTTTCGTGATGATCGCAGCCGGAGCGAAGCTCGTCACGTCGTTCGGGTTAGCTTATTCGGTCTCGCTCGGTGAACTGTTCGTGACCGGTACGAGCCCGTTCGCGGTCGTCTCGGTGACGGCAAGCTTGATCCTTGTCATCTTGGCGCTCGTCTGGCGGAAACGGAAAAAAGGGAATTCGAACTAACGTCTCGAATGAGTGGTGGGCACATATAGAGAGGACGATGTTATGTATCGAGATGAAGAACTGGTCATCCGACCAATCGAGGCGCACGACTTGGACCGATTATGGGAATTGATTTACAAAGAAGAGGCGCCTGAATGGAAACGGTGGGACGCACCGTATTTTGAACATCGCGCGCAAAGCTATGATGCGTATCGGGAAGGTGCGGATCGGCACGTCGGACGTGACGACATGTGGGTCGTTGAAGTCGATGGGACGGTATTCGGTACGGTGTCCTACTATTATGAAGACGCCGGGAAGGAATGGCTCGAAGTCGGGATCATCCTTCATCAGTCAGACCGCTGGAATCGAGGTGTCGGGACGAGGGCGCTCAAGCTTTGGGTCGACCATCTGTTCGGGACGCTCTCGACGGTTCGGGTCGGATTGACGACGTGGTCAGGGAACGAGCGCATGGTGCGCGTCGCTGAAAAGATCGGCATGCAGCTCGAAGGCCGGATGCGACGTGTCCGCGTCGTCCGTGGCGAGCGTTACGATTCGATTCGAATGGGCATGCTCCGGGAAGAGTGGGCAGACGAACAAAAGCGCGACGTCTCAAGTTGAGGCATCGCGCTTTTTAGACGTGAGAAACAATTGGCGGTATTGGAGCGGGGTCATCTGCTTGTACGTCTTGAACGTGGTGATATACGCCGTGCAAGAGGCAAAACAGTATTTTTCGCCGATGGCACAGATCGGCAGATTCGTACCGAGCAGGTCGGCGATCGACGCATCGATCCGTCGCCTGCGAATCCGTTCTGGCACACTTTCCCCGACTTCTTGTTTGAACAGGGCCGACAGATAGTTGTTCGACATACCGATTCGTTGGGCGATCCAAGGGAGCGATAACGCCGGTTCTTGCAGATGGTCCTCGATCAAGTGGATGATCGTCGTCACGTTCGGATTGGTCGATACGGGTGGGGACAAGAAAGCCATCATTTTCGTCAAGGAATCGACGATGACCGGGACGGCATAGATGAAGTCGAGCGTCGTCGTCAGTTCGTCGATCAAGATGAGGAGCGCACTCGTATATGTGAGCGCGGTCTGGACGTTTGGGTTGTCGACCGGGATCATGCGGATGACATGGTAGACGAGTCCGCGATAGTAGAAGCGGACACTCCTATATTCATCCGTGACCGGAAGTTTCAGAAGGTCGAACGTCAACGTTTCAAGCAATTGTTCGGCCCGGACCGGATGGGCGCTCCGGAGCGCACTCACAATCTGTTGGTCGAGCGCATAAAAGTTATCGAGCAGCTGAAAGTCAGCAAACAAGTTTTTGTCGCGCTGCAAGTGGTTCATAAATTGGCGTTCGATTTTGTTTTCCATCGGTCAAGTCACTTCTTTCATCGTACCATCGGGAATCGTTCATTTGTCTCGTTGAGCGTTTCGCATCGTCGCCTGCTTCAGCTCGGCGATTTCTTTGGCGAGTGCTTCTTCTCGGGAACGTGTGGATGATTCGAGGTGGTGTTCGAGTTCTTTGCTTTTGTTGCGATACGTTTCAGCCGCTTGTTTTGTGCGCTGGTGATGTTGATTAAGCTGTTTGTTGTGTACATCGAGATCAAACGGCTTTTTTGTCATATATATGCCCCTTTCAAAACAAGGTCAAACAGACAGGCGGAACGAATGATTGGTCTCGAGCCGCGGTCTCAATGAGGAAACGCTTCCTGTCCTTAGCTTACGAATGGGGCGAATGCTTGGAAAGTTAGGTCAACACGAAAGGAGCGGTGAAAAAGATGATAAATGTGACGAAAATGTGTCCGTAGAGACTTATTTGTGTCACAGTCCGGTCTCGTCTCCGAACGCAATAAAAAATCCGCAGACATATGTCTGCGGACAGCTTGCTTATTTGACTGCTTCATCTTTGATCGAGAACCAGCCGGCACGTGTCGTGATGGCGTTCCAAAGTGGGGCCGGGACAGCGAGTTCGGCTTGCTTGTTCAAGTCGAGCGCCGTTTCGATCTCCTCTTCACGATCCGTTTGCACTTTTTCAAGCCAGTCAGGGTCGATGATGAGTTCACGGCCGAGCGCGGCCAGGTCGATGACGTTCAAAGCGTCTTCGACTTGACCTGGGCGCTGAAGTTGTCCGACTCCGATGAGCGGGACGGCACCGTTGATGCGTTTCGCGATCCGGTCGATCGAGCGCTCAGTCACGTTCTCGTTGCGCATCGAACCGATATTGAAGTTCCAAAGCGAGGCGTGAAGGTAGTCGAGTCCTTCCTCGAGCAACATGTCGATCAATACGTCCGTGTCGTCGAGCGTGATACCTGGCTCTTCGACTTCTTCTGGTGAGAAGCGGTAGCCGATCAAGAAATCGTCAGCGTCTTTCGCCGCGGCTTTCACAGAACGGATGACTTCACGCGGGAACGTTAGGCGCGCCTGTACGTCGCCTCCGAAGCGGTCGTCTCGGCGGTTTGAATGCGGTGAGAAGAACTGTTGGATCAAGTACGTGTTCGCTCCGTGAATCTCGACGCCGTCAAATCCAGCTTCGATGGCACGACGTGTCGCTTCACCGAACGCTTCGATGATCGCCTCGACTTCTTCTGTCTCGAGGGCACGCGGTGTGGCGGCACCTTCACGGACGGGTGCGACCGCGCTTGCGCTCACGGGTTGTTCGTTCGGGACGAGCTCTGGAGGAGACATGCGCCCAGCGTGGAAGATTTGCAGGACGGCTTTGGCGCCTTCCGCCTTCAAACTTTCAGCGAGTTGACGGAGACCGGTGATGAAGTGATCGTCGCTCGCGCCAAACGCGTTCGGGAATCCTTTACCGTCTTCTGTCACATAGGCACACGCCGTGATGGCGAGACTGACATTTTTCGCTCGCTTCCGATAGTAGGCGAGTTCGTGCTCCGAAACCTCACCTGTCGGCTCGGACGAATAATGGGTCATCGGCGCAAGGACGAGCCGGTTATGAAGCTCGACGCCGTTTTTAAATTGAAAAGATTGTAACATGCGTTTCATGAAAACTCCTCCTTCGTAGTGATACTTTGAAGTCTAGTCTTCTGAATTTCAAATTGCGAGCGTGACGCTTTCGCTCAGGCAGGTTGCGCATCTGGTGAGCCGATCGATGGTTGAACAATAGAGAATGTCGATGGTTGAACAATAGAGAATAGGGTATAATACAGGAGAAAAGTTGATAACCGGTTGGAGACGACAGAGAGACCACGACATAGGAGGCGAAGCCTTATTTTGTTGTGGTCTCTTTGTTTATACGAACCGGATTCATTATAGGAGGGAATAAAGTGGAAATCAGAAACTTCTCAGCAAAAGAACGTGCCAAGCGATACGAACAATTGACGAGTGAGCGTCATGACATCCTCGTCGTCGGTGGGGGCATCACCGGTGCCGGAATCGCCCTCGACGCCGCTTCAAGGGGAATGAAGACGGCGGTTCTTGAAATGCAAGACTTCGCGGCCGGAACATCGAGCCGCTCGACGAAACTTGTCCACGGTGGCTTGCGCTATTTGAAACAGTTCGAAGTCGCGCTCGTCGCCGAGGTCGGGAAAGAACGCGCCATCGTCTATGAGAACGGACCGCACGTCACGACGCCGGAGCGCATGCTTCTACCGATGCACAAGGGCGGCACGTTCGGACCGCTATCGACCGCGCTCGGGCTGATGGTGTATGACTTCTTGGCCGGCGTCAAACGAGCGGAGCGCCGTTTGATGTTGAAGCCCGAAGAGGTGATCGAGAAGTCACCGCTCGTCAAAAAAGATGGGCTCGTCGGTGGCGGTTATTACGTCGAGTATCGGACGGACGACGCGCGCATGACGATCGAAGTCGCGAAAGAAGCAGCGAACCATGGCGCACTCCTCTTAAACTACTCGAAAGTGACCGGTCTCATATACGAGCAAGGCAAAGTCGTCGGCGTGAACGTCGAAGATCAAATCGACGGGAAGACGTATGAAATTTATGCGAAAAAAGTCATCAACGCGACCGGCCCATGGGTCGACGTGCTCCGTGAGCAGGACGGCTCGAATAAAGGCAAGATGCTTCGTCTGACGAAAGGGATTCATCTCGTCATCGATCAATCGAAGTTCCCGCTCAAACAAGCGACTTACTTCGATACACCAGATGGCCGAATGGTGTTCGCCATCCCGCGTGACGGCAAAGCGTACGTCGGGACGACCGACACGTTCTTCGATAAAGATAAGGCACACCCACGCATGACGACAGAAGACCGCGACTATATCTTGGGCGCGATCCACTATATGTTCCCGGATGTGTCGTTGACGGAAGATGACGTCGAGTCGAGCTGGGCCGGCATCCGTCCGCTCATCTATGAGGAAGGCAAAGACCCGTCCGAAATCTCACGGAAAGATGAGATCTGGCAATCGGACAGCGGCCTGATCACAATCGCCGGCGGTAAGTTGACAGGCTACCGGAAGATGTCTGAGACGGTCGTCGATCTCGTCGCGAAGCTACTCAAACAAGACGAGGGCATCGTCTTCTTGGCGTCACGGACGAAACATATGCCGATGTCAGGTGGACATGTGGGTGGTTCGAACGGCTTTGACGACTTCTTGACGAAGAAGACAGACGAGCTGACAAACCTTGGTTTCGATGACGTGAAAGCGGAGCAGTTAGTCCGTCTCTACGGGTCGAACATCGATCGCGTCGTCGAGCGGATGGATACGAACGCTTATGACCTGCCCGAGATCGTCTACGCGCAGTTGATGTACGGTATCGAAGAAGAGTCGGTCGTCCGTGCCATTGACTTCCTCGTCCGTCGGACAGGGGCGATGTTCTTCGACATCGACTTCGTCAGAGACTATAAAGACGGTATCTTGCGCTGTATGGCCGATGTCTTCAAATGGTCGGATGCACGTCTCGCCGAGGAGCGGGAAGAAGTCGAGAAAGAGATCGACCTCGCCGTCGTCCCGGTCACGATCGACTAAACGTATACCGAAAGGAACTTCGCTCAAGCGAGCGAAGTTCCTTTTCATATGCCTAATTCTTCATAGTACGCTGTGATCCGGTCATCGATTGCGAAGACCAGATCCTCGTCGCCCGAAAAATAGAAAACAATATACGTTCCGTCCTCGCGATACACTTCCGCTTCGACGATGAGCGTTGTCGGTCGTCCGTCATACGTGACTTCAAGTTCACCGAGCGGATGCACGGTCGCCTCGTCTAAATCTGGATTGGAGACGAGTAGATGCATGCGCTCGACGTCTTCTGCTGGAATCGGTTCGTCGAAAACCTCGGAGATGAGTTTGAACGTCTCGGGTACGTCTTCTAATTCCGCATCTATTGAAGTAGCGAGCGGTATATCGTCTTCATACCCCTCTTCATACGCGATGGCGGACGGCTCTTCTCCGAACGTCCCAGCCGTGATGGCGACACCTCCGGCCAGCGTCACTAAAAAAGTAAAAATCCGAATAGATGCTTCATGTCGTGTCTCCCATCATGTCTTGTACGTCGAGTATAACAAGAAGCGTTGCGTTTAGGAATCGCTCATATATGGTATTGGAAGATAGCGATCAAGAGAAATGAGGGATGCCCATGCAACGGAACCGAGTACTCATCGTCACATTCGGTATCGCGGTCTTTGTCGGATGGTTGGTCATCGATTTGGACCGTCTGTTCGCGGATACATATTATGTGAAAATCCCGAGGGCAGAGACGGCGGAGCGAGATGGGACGGACTATGTGTATACAACAATCGGCTATGATGAGGAGCGAAAAAAACGTTCGCTCACATTCACGTCTGACTCACGGCTCGCAGAAGGTGAATTTTTGCAATTGTACGTGAAAGATGAAGGGACGGTGACGTCGTATGAAATCGCCGACGAACGAGACGTTCCCTTTGAATTGAAAACTGAGCAAGCCGGGGAGGCGGGGACGTGAGCCTCGTTTCCATCTTTTAGAAAATGATGCGTCGCCAAACGAAAATGATTTTGGTATGGTTATATTATCGCACAAAGCTATAGAAGCTACGGAAAGAAGGTAACTGGATGTCACGCATGTTAATCGCAGACGACCAAGATGGAATTCGCTTGATGCTCGCCCAAGTGTTTAAAAATCTGGGCATCGAGGTCGACACGGCCCAGGACGGCTTGAGCGCTTGGGAACAGCTAGAACAAAGTACTTACGATTTGGTGCTGCTCGATATGAACATGCCGCGCATGTTCGGGCATGAAGTGTTACGGAACATGCGGAACAACGACATCGACACACCGGTCATGATCATGACCGCATTTGGGGAGAAATCGACAATCGAAGAAGTGCGTCGCCTCGGGATCACGGCTCAGTTCGAGAAGCCGTTCGATATTTACGGCATGATCGAGAAAGTGAAAGAAGTGCTCAACATTCAGTGAATCGTCACGAAGATGACATATGTAAACGCTTGCGTGGGGCCATTTCTATATGTGAATAGCATAGGCACAAGTTTTGACGTGTGTTATAATGGGAACGAATTGCACAGGGGCACTTTTCCCCACAGTGCACAACAGCGAACAGAGGAGGACATCATTATGCCATTAGTATCAATGACAGAAATGCTTAACAAAGCATTCGAAGGCAAGTATGCAGTCGGCCAATTCAACATCAACAACCTCGAGTGGACGCAAGCGATTCTTCGCGCTGCGGAAGACGAGAAATCACCAGTTATCCTCGGTGTATCAGAAGGTGCAGCGAAATACATGGGTGGCTTCACAACAGTTGTTAAAATGACTGAAGGTCTCATGCACGACTACAACATCACTGTTCCAGTTGCGATCCACCTCGACCACGGTTCTTCATTCGACAAGTGTAAAGCAGCGATTGACGCTGGTTTCACGTCTGTTATGATCGACGGTTCACACCACCCGATCGAAGAAAACATCGAAATGACGAAACAAGTCGTTGAATACGCACACGCTAAAGGCGCTTCAGTTGAAGCGGAAGTCGGCACAGTCGGCGGCGAAGAAGACGGCGTCGTTGGCGGCGTACAATACGCTGACCTCGACGAGTGTGTACGTGTCGTAACGGAAGCGAAAGTTGACGCTCTTGCAGCGGCACTCGGTTCTGTACACGGAGAATACGCAGGCGAGCCAAACCTCGGCTTCAAAGAGATGGAAGAAATCGCGGAAGCGACGAAAACGCCACTCGTTCTTCACGGCGGTTCAGGAATCCCTGAGCACCAAATCAAAAAAGCAATCGAGCTCGGTCACAGCAAAATCAACGTCAACACAGAGTGCCAACAAGAATGGACTCGTGCGGTACGTGAGAAGCTCAACACTGACTCGAAAGTATATGACCCACGTAAAGTCATCGGCCCTGGTGTCGAAGCGATCTACAACGTCGTTACTGGCAAAATGCGTGAGTTTGGTTCAAGCAACAAAGCGTAATCTTGTCACATCAGTCGGTTCTCCTCGTGAGAACCGGCTTTTTTGTCGAAAAAAATTATGGGAAGTCATAGTCTGGACAGCCGTCGGTACACTCGCCGGTATCGCCTTCCTCACCACTTCGATGCTCGGCATTGCCGCGCTGGTGTAAAGGGTATAGCAATTCCGTGTCGATTTCCTCATAATAAGAGAGTAAGCGATTACAATCCGATTCGAGGAGGACATGTACATGCGTTTTTTCATTGACACGGCAAATGTGGAAGACATTAAGAAAGCCCACCAAATGGGCGTTATCGGGGGCGTGACGACGAATCCATCGCTCGTCGCGAAAGAAGGCGTCGATTTCCATACGCGGCTCCGTGAGATTTGTGAGGTCGTCGGGGACCTTTCAGTCAGTGCGGAAGTTATTGCACTCGACGCAGAGGGTATGGTCAAAGAAGGAAAGGAACTCGCGGCAATCGCGCCGAATATTACAGTTAAGGTGCCAATGACAGCAGCCGGTATGATCGCTGTCAATGAGTTTTCGAAGCTAGGCATCAAAACGAACGTGACGCTCATCTTTAACGCCAACCAAGCGCTCTTAGCAGCTCGGGCCGGTGCGTCATACGTCTCGCCGTTCATCGGTCGCCTTGATGATATCGGCCACGACGGTCTCGACCTCGTCGAGACGATTGCGAATATCTTTGCCATCCATGGCATCGATGCGGAAATCATCGCCGCGTCCGTTCGCCATCCGGTCCACGTGACGAAAGCAGCCCTGCTTGGGGCTAATATCGCCACGGTGCCATACAAAGTCATCGAACAGATGATGAATCATCCGCTCACTGACAAAGGGATTGAGCAGTTCTTAGCGGATTGGAATAACGCTCAATCCAAATAAGTTCGTCGTAGAAAGGTTTGATCATCGTGGAAATTCTCCATATCGTTGGACAGCAGAAGCTTGAAGGAACAGTTGACATTAGTGGCGCCAAACAGAGTGCCTTGCCTTGTCTCGTCGCAGCACTTCTTACCGAAGAACCGGTGACAATCGAGAACGTCCCCGTCATCGAAGATGTCGAAGTGATGCTCAGCCTATTACAAGAACTCGGGGTGACAATCGAGCGGGACGGGGAGCGGATGACGCTTCATGCAAAAGATGCCGTCGCCATGCCGCTGCTCGGCTCAGAAACTCGGAAAGTCCGGGCCGCTGTCTACTTACTTGGTGTGTTCGCAGCTCGTTTTGGGAAAGGGGCCGTTGGATTACCAGGGGGATATGCGATTGGTCCACGACCGATCGATTTACATTTGAAGGCGCTAGAACGTCTCGGCATTAAAGTCGAGAACGAGTCGGGTCTCTATCACGTCAACGCCGACAAGTTGGCCGGCAACCGGATCTATCTCGACCTTCGTTCATTCGGGGCGACGGTGAGCGCGATGCTCGCCGCGGTCCTGGCCGAAGGGACGACCGTCATTGAAAATGCCGCGACTGATCCGGAAGTCGTCGACGTCGCGACGATGCTGACATCGATGGGCGCATACGTCATCGGTGCCGGGACCGATGAGATTCGAATTAAAGGGGTCGAGCGCTTGCACGGCTGTACACATACGCTCATCCCGGACCGTCTTGAAGCCGGAACGTTTATGATTTACGGTGCGGTTGCAGGGGAAGTGACGGTTCGAAACGTTATTCCGACCCATTTAGAAGGGGTCATCCAAAAATTGATGGATTACGGTGCTGAAGTCGAGGTCGGGGAAGAAGCGATCACGGTTCGGGCGAAAGCTTTTGAACCGATTGATATTCGCGTCTTCCACTACGCGGGTTATCCGACCGATTTGCAACCGGTCATGTCAGCCGCTTTGTTGAAAGCGAACGGGACGAGCATCGTGACGGATAAGCTATACGTCCAACGTTTCCGTCATATCGCCGAAATGCGGCGGATGAACGCGCAAATCACGCTTGAAGATTCGTCGGCCGTCATTCGTGGCGGGACGAGGCTGGCGAACGCTGAGATGGAGGCTGCCGACGCTCGGAGCGCCGCGGCACTCGTCTTAGCTGGTCTGCAGGCAACGGGAGAGTCGACGGTTCTCTATGCAGAACGTCTGAACGACTCGTACGTCGACTTCGTCGGCAAACTAAAACAACTCGGCGCCCTCGTCTGGGTCGATGAGGTGTCCGAGTAACAAAGGGGAGAATTCGGGTGGAACGTAGTTTATCAATGGAATTGGTCCGGGTCACAGAAGCGGCAGCGCTGTCTTCGGCCCGCTGGATGGGGAAGGGCTTGAAAGAACAAGCGGACGACGCAGCCACAACAGCGATGCGCGAAGTGTTCGATACGATTCCGATGAAAGGGATCGTCGTCATCGGGGAAGGTGAGATGGACGAGGCACCGATGCTCTACATCGGCGAGAAAGTCGGGAACGGTTACGGCTCACGCCTCGACGTCGCCGTCGACCCGCTCGAAGGGACGAGCATCGTCGCGACGGGAACGTGGGGCGCGCTCGCGGTGCTCGCGGTCGCGGACGCAGGTGATCTTCTTCATGCGCCAGACATGTATATGGATAAGATTGCGGTCGGTCCAGAAGCGGCGGGACTGATCAGCCTCGATAACTCAATCGAAGAAAACATCGCGATCGTCGCCAAGGCTAAGGGCAAGAACGTCGAAGACGTCGTCGTCACGATTTTGCACCGTGACCGTCATGAAGAGATGATTCAACGGGTTCGGGCAACGGGAGCTCGTATCAAGTTGATCCCAGACGGCGATGTCGCGGCCGCCATCAACACGGCGTTCCCGAAAACCGGTGTCGATCTCTTGCTCGGCTCAGGTGGAGCGCCGGAAGGCGTCATCGCAGCCGTCGCCATGAAGTGCCTCGGTGGTGACTTCCAGGGACGGTTGTTGCCGGAAGACACGGCCCAGGAAAAACGATGCCAAGATATGGGTATCGCCGACACGGGGCGCATCCTGCTTCTTGACGATCTCGTCAAAGGCGAGGATTGTATCTTCGCGGCGACAGGTGTGACAGACGGTGAACTGCTCCGTGGTGTCCAATTCACGGGTCAGGGCGGTCAGACACACTCGGTCGTCATGCGCGCCAAATCGGGTACGGTCCGTTTCGTCGAAGGGATTCATTCATTGAAGAAAAAACCGAAAATGGTCATGAAACCTTAATTCTCTCGAGCTGCAGATTCTCTCTGCAGCTTTTTTGATGCGTTCTTTCATATTTAAAACATGAATAGAACGGGAATGAGAAAGGCAGGAGGTGGGGTCGATGATCGAAGTGGAGTCACTCGTCAAGACGTTCGGGGATGTACCGGCCGTCGACGGAATATCGTTTTCAGTGAAACAAGGAGAAATCTTTGCGTTTCTTGGTCCGAACGGGGCCGGGAAATCGACAGCTATACAGATGTTGACGACACTCATTCGACCGACGAGCGGGTCGGCGCGCGTGAACGGGTTTGATGTCGTCAAGCAGGAGAAGGACGTCCGGTTGTCCATCGGCGTCGCCCTCCAAGAGACGGGCATCGATAAAGTGTTGACCGGCCGGGAATTGCTCGTCCTTCAAGGACGGCTGTTCAAGATGACGAAACGTGAAGCAGAAGCACGGGCCGAGGAACTGCTGTCGGTCGTCTCGCTCGCGGATGCGGCTGACCGAAAGAGTGGCACGTACTCCGGCGGGATGCGGCGTCGGCTTGATTTGGCGCTCACGCTCGTCCATCGTCCGATCGTACTGTTTTTAGATGAGCCGACGACAGGACTCGACCCGGCGAGTCGAATCGAGATTTGGAGAGAGGTACGGCGTCTCAATCAAGAGTTCGGGACGACCATCTTTTTAACGACACAATATTTAGAGGAGGCGGACGAGCTGGCCGATCGCATCGCCATCATCCATCACGGTAAGATTGTCGTCGAAGGGACAGCGGAGGAATTGAAGCAGACCGTCGGAGGCGAGTCGATTACTCTAGTGTTTCATACCGATGCAGAAGCACAAGCCGCCGCTGAGCTATTCGGACAAGCCGCGACCGGACCGAGCCTCGTCTTCGAACTCCGCGACTACACGTTGACCGACGTCGTCCGGAAACTCGATGAGCAGGCGTTACAACCGGAGCGACTCACTGTGAAACAGCCGTCGCTTGACGACGTATTCTTGAAAGTGACGGGTGAATCGTACGAAGGAGGTGTGGCGAGTGTGGACTGAAACGTGGTTGTTTACAAAGCGGAGTCTGGTGACGACGATCCGCAACCCATTTTCATTTATCCCGAACTTGATGATTTCTGTCTTTTTCTTGCTCGTCTATACGAGCGGGCTGTCGAGTGTGGCCGCATTGCCGCAGTTCGGTGGTGGCGACTACTTGAATTTCATCTTGCCGGTATCGATCGTGTCAGGTGCTGTCGGCGGGGCCGGGGGGGCCGGCCAAGCGTTAGTGCGTGACATCGAGAGTGGCTATTTCGCCCGGTTGCTACTCACACCTTCGACACGGACTGCCATCGTGCTCGGGCCGATGATTGCCGGGATGCTACAGCTGTTCGTTCAAACGCTGCTCATCTTTTCTGTCGCGTTCTTACTCGGGTTATCGATTCCGGTCGGTGTGGCCGGGTTCTTGTTCACGGTTCTGCTCGCGCTCGGTTTCGGACTTGGCTTTGCCGGATACTCGGTCGGTGTCGCCTTGAAGACACGGAACGCCCAAGCCGCACAGGCCGGGACACTTCTCTTCTTCCCGCTCATCTTCTTGTCGACGACGTTCGTCCCGAAAGAGTTGATCGAGGCGGAATGGCTCAAAGTGGCGGCGACGTTCAATCCGACGACGTACATCTTCGAAGGCATGCGGGCCGTGTTGACCCAACCGACGATCGACTGGGGCGCCTTATCGGCAGGCCTTGCCGTGGCTGGAGGGATAAGTGTCATCATGATCGTCTTCGCGGCGACGAACGCACGCGGGGCCTTGAAACAAAAATGATGAACGACGAGTGAACTTTCGAAGTGATTGTTCAAAAACAGAAAAGGGGGGAGACGATGGATCAACTCAAAACGATGATGCAAATCATTTTGACAGGGATTGGGGCTTACTTTTCCATCATTTTTATATTACGTGTATCGGGAAAACGGACACTCTCGAAAATGAACGCCTTCGATTTTATCGTGACCGTTGCGCTCGGTTCGATTTTAGCGACGACGCTCACGAGCCGACAGACGCCGCTACTGAATGGGCTCGTCGCTTTTGCCACGCTCGTCGCGTTGCAATACGTCATGGCGAAGCTGGCCAATCGGTCAAAACGAGTGAACGAGCTGATTAAATCGACACCGACGATGCTATACTATCGGGGGAGTTACTTAGAAGCGGAGATGCGTAAAGAACGAGTACTTGAGATCGAAGTGCTCCAAGCCATCCGCTCGAGTGGGACCGCTCACGACAAAGTCGAGGCGGTTGTCCTTGAGACAGACGGGACGTTCTCGGTGTTGACGAGTACGGAAGCTGTTTTGCAAAACGTGCGTAAATGAAAAACGACTCGGTTCCGTTGAACCGAGTCGTTTGAGGTTTTATTGAATTAGAGGTACGTTCCAGCACCGACGTAACGTGGTGCCCAGTAACCTGATGTGAAGCTCGCGTATTTAACGCCGCCTGTTTCTGAGTTGATCATTTGTGTCTTGCTGATTGCCATACCGACGTGTTGGATCGTGCCGCCGTTATGTGAGAAGAACACGAGGTCGCCTGCTTGAATCGCTGACTTCGACAATTTTTTCGAGCTTGAGTACTGTGAGCGTGAATCACGTGGGATCGACTTGTTGATCGCTTTCTTGTAAACATGTCCTGTGTAACCAGAGCAGTCAAATCCAGCTGTTGTCGTTCCGCCGTAACGGTACGGTGTGCCAAGGTATTTCTTCGACTCGGCGACAAGTTTCGTACGAGCGCTTGAAGAAGAAGTCGTTGTCACTTTAGTAGCCGTTTTCGTGTTCGGCTTCAAGTACGTGTACGTCGATGATGCTGAGATGTAACGGTGAGTCCCTTTGTAGTTGATCTTGTAGAACGAGCCAACTTTACCGAGGTATGTATAGCGTTGACCTTTATTCATCTTCGTAACGACTGACGAGCTGAGTGATGCTGATGTCCGAATGTTCAAGCCGTTGACTTTCGAGTAAGCGAATGTTCCAGTAGCTGCTTCTGCTTGTTCACCTGTTGTGAATGCAAGACCCGAGAAAGCGATAGTGGCGGCGACGATGATAGATGCGAAACGCTTCAACATAATATAATTCCCTCCGTTTTTTAAAATAAAACCCTGTGAGTGTATATGATCGATGTGTGTTTACGATAGTTGAGCACAAGGTGAGTTTGCTACCCGGTTTCCTGTGCAAATAAACTATATCATGCGTAAGACCGATGGCGTTTTTCAATCACAAGTCAAAAATAGTTTTCTTGTAACATATTTGAAACAATATGTAGGTATAGAGACCTTTTTGTTACATAAGGAAAGAAGAAGTTGTTATTATTTGAATATCAGGGGAATAGACTGTCATATAGCCATTTATATAAAGTGACGGCATGATCGAATTGTGATTAGATGAATAAGAACTTTACAATTACTTTTCAAATATAGAATCACAAGAAAGACAGGTGACGTTAATGACACAAAGTACAGAACCAGCTAAAAACTATACGCTTCGTGAACTCGAAACGAAGACGTTGAAAGAATTGTATGAAATCGCAAAAGAAGTGAATGTGCCTCAATATCGGGAAGCAAGGAAACGTGAACTCATGTTCCGAATTTTAAAATCGCAAGCCGAATCGAAGGACCTCTACTTCCTCGAAGGCGTCCTTGAGATCATCCCTCCGAACCCGCAGTCACAAAATGAAGGTGGCTTCGGTTTCCTCCGACCGATCAACTACTCCCAATCGTCCGAAGACATCTATATCGCCGCCTCACAGATCCGCCGCTTTAGTTTGCGCAACGGGGATCTCGTCACCGGGAAAGTCCGGAAACCGAAAGAAAATGAACGTTTCCAAGGGCTCTTGAGCGTCGAGGCGGTCAACGGGGAAACGACCGATTCGACCCGGAACCGCGACTATTTCCCTGCGCTCACGCCAATCTATCCGGAAAAGCAAATGGTGCTCGAGACGGAGCCGAACCATCTATCGGTCCGTGTCATGGATATGATCGCACCGGTCGGCTTCGGACAACGTGGTTTGATTGTCGCCCCACCGAAAGCCGGGAAGACGTCTCTATTGAAAGAAGTCGCCAATTCAATCACGACGAACCACCCGAACGTCGAACTGATCATCTTATTGATCGACGAACGTCCGGAAGAAGTCACGGACATCCAACGTTCGGTGCCGGGGGCAGACGTCGCCTATTCGACGTTTGACGAGACACCGGAGAATCACACCCGCATCTCGGAGCTCGTGCTAGAGCGGGCGATGCGCCTCGTCGAACATAAGAAAGACGTCGTCATCTTGCTCGACTCGATCACTCGGTTGACGCGCGCCTATAACTTGTCCGTCCCGCCGAGCGGGCGTACGCTCTCGGGCGGAATCGACCCGGCAGCGTTCCACAAACCGAAGAAATTCTTCGGGGCGGCCCGTAACATCGAGGACGGCGGCAGTTTGACGATTCTCGGGACGGCGCTCATCGATACCGGTTCGCGGATGGATGACGTCATCTATGAAGAGTTCAAAGGGACCGGCAACATGGAGCTCCACCTCGACCGGAAGCTCGCGGAACGCCGCATCTTCCCGGCCATCGATATCCGTCGTTCGGGTACGCGGAAAGAAGAACTCCTCCTCGGCCAGGACGAGCTCGACTCGCTTTGGACGATTCGTCGTACGATGAACGAGTCGCCGGACTTCGTCGATCAGTTCTTGCGTCGTGTGCGTGAGACGCAAACAAATCTCGACTTTTTTGCGGCGCTCGAGGCCGATAAGAAAAAGAGTCGCCGCCCGGTGAAAAAAACGAAAACGGACTTGTAAATCCGTGAGCCGGGTGCTATTATATTCTAGTGAACTTTCTCTAGGTTGAAAGAATACTTAGGGCAGAAGGAGTTGAAAAGCAATGAAACAAGGAATCCACCCAGAATACCGTAAAGTCGTATTCATGGACTCAACGACTGAGTTTAAATTCATCAGTGGTTCGACTCGTTACTCTAACGAAACAATCACGATGGAAGATGGTAACGAATACCCACTCATCCGTGTCGATGTATCTTCTGATTCGCACCCGTTCTACACAGGTCGCCAGAAATTCGCATCTGCGGACGGTCGTATCGAGCGCTTCAACAAGAAGTACCAACGTTAATCGTCAAGTTGTATGCACACCGCCTAGGGATTGCCCTTGGCGGTTTTTTGTTGTCCAAGCGAGGGTAAAGAGACGGAAGACTGACGTGAGGGGGCTTCCATGGAGTATATATTGATTAGCATTAGCCTGTTGGTTGGCGTCGGGATCGTCTCGCAATGGTTGGCGTGGCGCTACCAAATTCCGGCGATTATCGTCATGACGGTCGCCGGCGTGCTGGCCGGTCCAATCTTTGGTTTGTTTGAACCGCGAGAGTTGCTCGGTGATTTGTACAGCCCGATCATTTCGTTTGCGGTCGCGATCATATTATTTGAAGGAAGTTTAGGGCTTCATTTCAGCGAGATCAACCAATTCCGTCGTTCGATCGTCCGCATCGTGACAGCGGGTGTGACGTTGTCGTTCGTCGGGGCTTCGCTGTTGATTCAATACGTAGGAGGTCTCCATTGGGTCGTCGCTTGGACGATGGGAGCGCTATTCGTCGTCACCGGTCCGACGGTCGTCATCCCGTTGCTCAGGCAAGCCCATCTGAAAGATCGGGTCGGTGCCATCTTAAAGTGGGAAGGGATCATTGTCGATCCGGTCGGCGCGTTGCTCGGCTTGTTCGTGATTCGAATCGGCTACATCGTCTATGAAGGCATGGACTTGTGGATGCAACTGCTCTTTGCGGGAGCATGTCTCGTCGGTATCGGTCTCGGTTACGTGTTCGGTCACGTTTTGATGGGCTGGTTCGTAGGTGAGAAGATTCCACGTTACTTACGCGCCTCGGTGACGCTTTCGGCCGTCTTGATCTTATTCTCTTTGAGCGAGTTCATGATGCATGAAGTCGGTCTCCTTGCCGTGACGGCGATGGGCATGACGATGGCGAACACGAAACTTCGCGATGAACAGATCATCGAGGAACTGCAGTCGTTCAAGGAAGACATCTCGATCTTGCTGATCTCATCCGTGTTCATCTTGCTGACGGCGTCGCTGTCGCGTGAAGAACTATTGAATATCTTCCAGTGGCCATTGCTGTTGACGATTGCCGGCATCTTGTTTCTTGTTCGTCCGTTGGCGATTTACGTATCGACGGCCGGTGCGGGACTTCCGCTCAGAGAACGCGGATTTATCGGTTGGATTGCCCCGCGCGGCATCGTCGCGATGACGGTCGCAGGTTTTTTCGCGGAGGAAGTGGCCGGTCTCGGGATTGAGGATGCGTCACAGATGCTACCGCTCACGATCGGACTCGTCTTTACCTCGGTGACGTTGCACGGGCTGACGATTCGACCGCTCGCGCGCAAATTGAACTTGATTGATTATAAAAAAGAAGAGGAAGCGGAAGAATGAAGAGAAATCGGGACGGGATGATGTCGCTCCGATTTTTGTTAGAAGTCAACCCTTTTCCTATGACTGAAAGATGGTTATAATCGGAAAGCGATTAACGATGGAGAGGGCGAAGTAGAATGATGCATGTGACGAACCGTTACGGTTGGATTGAAGTGATTTGTGGCAGTATGTTTTCTGGGAAGTCGGAGGAATTGATCCGTCGTGTCCGTCGGGCGCACTATGGGAAGATCCCGGTTCAAGTGTTCAAACCGGCCATCGATGACCGCTACCACGAAGAGAACGTCGTCTCCCATAGCGGCAACTCGGTCGTGGCCGTCCCGACTCGAACGAGTCAAGATGTGTACGATGCGGTGCGCGAAGAGACGCAAGTCATCGCCATCGACGAGGTGCAGTTCTTTGATGAGGGGATCGTCGACGTCATCGAGCAGTTGGCGTCAGAAGACAAACGTGTCATCTGCGCCGGACTCGATATGGACTTCCGTGGCGAACCGTTCACGATGATGCCGGAGCTCTTGTCGCGTGCCGAGTTCGTCACGAAGCTGCAGGCGATCTGCCTGTCGTGCGGCGCCCCGGCGTCTCGGACACAGCGCTTGATCAACGGAGAACCGGCTCGCTTTGAGGACCCGGTCATCTTAGTCGGTGCCGCCGAGTCGTACGAACCGCGTTGCCGCCATTGCCATGACGTCCCGAACAAACCGCGCCCGATCCGTCATACAGTAGCGGATTGAGGATTTGGCTGGTTCGCTCTAAGTATTCAATTTGTCGACGAACCGAGCTAGCTCGGTTCGTTTTTTGGTATAATGAAGAGAACGATTTGGTGAACAGAAAGGACGGATCATGATGTTTGACCGTTTAAGCGTTTTAGAAGAACGATATATGCAATTGAATGAGATGCTCGCTGACCCGGAAGTGCTCAGCGACTCGAATAAACTGCGTCAATATTCAAAAGAACAGTCTCAACTCGAGGAGACGGTACAAGCGTATCGACGCTATAAAGAGACGAGTACGGCCTACAAAGAAGCGAAAGCGATGTTAGAAGACCGAACGCTCGAGTCCGATATGCGCGAACTCGCGAAAGAAGAGATGGCGCTGCTCGAACCAGTTGTGAAAGCGCTCGAAGCGAAACTGCGCGTCCTGCTCATCCCGAAAGACCCGAACGACGACAAGAACGTCATCGTCGAGATTCGCGGGGCGGCCGGTGGTGACGAGGCGGCACTGTTTGCGGTCGACTTGTATAAGATGTACACCCGATTCGCCGAGCGTCAAAACTGGAAAGCCGAGCTGATCGACGCCAACTATACGGAACTCGGCGGCTTTAAAGAAGTGACGTTTTTGATCAACGGTGCCGGTGCCTACTCGAAACTGAAATTCGAGAATGGGGCACACCGTGTGCAACGCGTCCCGTCGACGGAGTCGGGTGGACGGATCCACACGTCGACAGCCACTGTCGCGGTCTTGCCGGAAGCGGAAGACGTCGAAGTGCACATCGACATGAAAGACGTCCGCGTCGACACGTTCACGTCGTCAGGGCCGGGTGGTCAATCGGTCAACACGACCCAGTCGGCCGTGCGGTTGACACACATCCCGTCAGGACTCGTCGTGTCATGCCAAGACGAGAAATCACAGCATAAAAATAAAGATCGGGCGATGAAAGTCTTGCGGGCCCGCCTGTACGACAAGATGCAGCGCGAACATCTCGAAGAACTGTCGGCGCAGCGGAAGTCGGCCGTCGGGACGGGCGACCGTTCGGAGCGGATCCGGACGTATAACTTCCCGCAAAGTCGCGTGACCGACCACCGTATCGGCCTCACGCTTCAAAAACTCGACCGGGTGCTCGCCGGGGAGCTTGAAGACATCATTGATGCGCTCGTCATGGAAGATCAGGCCGGCTTGATGGAGGGTATGGAGTGATGCGGGTTGCCGCAAGGTTGAAACAAGCGGAACGCATGCTCGTTGACGCGGGGCGTGACCCATCGACCGCCGAATGGTGGCTCATGCACGTGCTCGGCGTCGACCGGACGGGTCTGATCGTTCGGTTATCCGAAGAACTCTCGGACGACGAAACAACTGCGTTCGAGTCCGGGCTCGAGCGACTGCTTGCCGGTGAGCCGGTCCAACATTTGATTGGTTACGCTCCATTTTATGGCCGGACGTTTGAAGTGAACCGGGACGTACTTATCCCACGGCCGGAGACCGAAGAATTGATCGAATGGGTCGTCGAGCACGTTGGACCGATTGAAGACGATACGATCGTCGACGTCGGCACGGGCAGTGGTGCGATCGCCATCACGCTCAGTCTCGAGCTTGGTGTCCGCGTCCAAACGGTCGATATTTCCCGGGAAGCAATCGCGGTGGCAAAACGTAACGCGGAAGTGCTTCGGGCCGGTGTGACGTTTCATGAAGGGGATTGCCTCGGCCCGGTCGCCGACAATTCGATTCGGGTGCTCGTCTCAAATCCGCCTTACATCGAAGCTGATGAACTGCTCGATGAAACGGTCGCAGGGTACGAACCGCACCTCGCATTATTCGGGGGGGCGGACGGTCTCGAGTTCTACCGGAAAATCATCGCGGACTCAACACGCGTGCTACGTGCCGATTGGCAATTGATTGCGTTTGAAATCGGGTATAATCAAGGACAAGTTGTGAAATCGTACCTGTCCGAACGTTATCCTGAAGCAGAAACGGGTATTTTAAAAGATATAAACGGTAAAGACCGAATTGTCTACGCCGTGAGGGAAGGGATTGCGCATGGAAACGAAATGGATCAAGCCAACAGAAGTTGAGGAAGGGGTTCGTCTCTTGAAGATGGGCGAGGTGATCGCGATTCCGACAGAGACGGTGTACGGCCTCGCCGGGGATGCGACGAACGATATCGCCATCCGCAAGATTTTCGAGGCGAAAGGAAGACCATCGGACAACCCGCTCATCGTCCACGTGGCTACGGTCGAACAGGCCGAACATTTCGCGCAAACCATCCCGCCGGTAGCCAAACGCTTGATGGAAGCGTTTTGGCCCGGTGCCTTGACGATCATCTTACCGTCGAACGGTCGAGCGTCGTCACTCGTGACGGCCGGACTCGACTCGATCGGCCTCCGTATGCCGGACCATCCGGCCGCACTCGAACTCATCCGCACGTCCGGTCTCGGTCTCGCGGCGCCGAGTGCGAACCGTTCAGGACGACCGTCACCGACATCGGCCGAGCACGTGGCCGATGATTTGACCGGTCGGATCGCGGGTATTATGGATGGGGGACCGACAGGCATCGGCGTCGAGTCGACTGTGATCGACTGCACGACGGAACCGGTGACGATTTTGCGTCCCGGTGGCGTGACGAAAGAAGCGATCGAGGCCGTCATCGGGCCAGTCGCGCTCGATGCGAATTTAAGTGATGAAGCGGCCGCGCCCAGATCACCAGGAATGAAGTACACCCACTATGCCCCGAGCGCACCTTTGTATTTAGTTGATGGCGGACGCGATGACCTCGTCCGTACCATCACGATGCGGCAGGCGGCGGGCAAACGGATCGGCGCGCTCGTATTTGATGAAGCAACGACCCCGGCTGACGTCACGCTTTCTCTCGGTGACACGATGGAGATGGCGGCCCAGCGACTTTACGAGGCGTTGCGCAAATTCGATGAGACAGATGTAGAAGAGATTTACGTGAATCGGATTGAACCGACGGGAGTCGCCCTTGCCGTATATAATCGCTTGTATAAAGCGGCAGGCGGGAAAATTATCCGTCTAGAGGAAGAGGCTTAAGGACATGAGGAGGATCACGCGATGTCAATGAAACGCGTATTATTCATATGTAGTGGGAACACATGCCGAAGCCCGATGGCGATGGCCCTGCTCCGCTCGAAAGTGACGGGCGACGAATTTGATATTCGTTCGGCTGGAGTTCGGACAATGCAAGGGTTTGATGCCTCAGAAAACGCTCTTCAAGTATTACGTGAACGAGGGATTGAACTCGAACACGTGACGCAAACGTTCGATGACGTACTCGGACGTTGGGCAGACGTCATTTTGACAATGACGCGGGCACACCGCGAACAGATTCGGGATACGTATCCGGATTTGGCCGATCGTACGTTCACATTATATGAGTTCGTGACCGGACTCGAACGTGACATTAACGACCCGTTCGGAGGCTCGATGAACGTCTATCGCCAAGTCCGAAACGAACTCGAACCACTCGTCAATCGACTTGTGCTAAAATTGACGAATGACGGGTCAAAGGTGACGAAACCACCGAGACGCCTACCAAAGAAGACGGGGGAATGAACACATGAAAATTGCAATCGGCGCCGACCACGGCGGATTCAACTTGAAGAAAGACATTATCGGCTTATTAGAAGAGCTTGGACACGAGTATAAAGATTTCGGGACACACTCGGCCGAGTCGATCGATTATCCAGACGTAGCCATCCCGGTCGCTGAGGCTGTCGCTGCCGGCGAGTTCGACCGCGGCATCTTGATTTGCGGCACAGGCATCGGCATCGGCATCGCGGCGAACAAAGTTAAAGGGATCCGCGCAGCACTCGTTCACGACTCGTTCAGCGCCAAGGCGACACGTCAACATAACGACTCGAACATCATGACGATGGGCGAGCGTGTCGTCGGACCCGGGCTCGCGATTGACTTGGTGGCAACGTGGCTCGATACAGACTTCGAGGGCGGACGCCACTCGAACCGTGTCGACAAAATGAGCGCTTACGAAACGAAGTGACCGCGATGAAAGCTGAACTTTCGAACCTGCTGTTGGAGCTGCACGAACGCTTTCCGCTTGATGAGGACAAAATCCTCGTCATCGGCTGTTCGACGAGCGAAGTCATCGGCAAGACGATTGGGAAAGCCGGATCGATCGATGTGGCGTCGGAATTCATCGAAGCGTTCCTCGCGTTTCGCGACAAGACGGGCGTCCATCTGGCGTTTCAAGGGTGCGAGCACATTAACCGTGCCCTCACCGTCGAGCGTCGGACGCAGAAGCAGTTCGGTCTGACCGAAGTGACTGTCGTCCCGGTCCGCTCAGCGGGTGGGGCGATGGCGGAGAAAGCGTATGAGCGCCTCAACGCGCCGTGCGTAGTCGAAGCGATTCAAGCGGACGCTGGGATCGACATCGGCTCGACGCTGATCGGCATGCATTTAAAGCCGGTCGCGATCCCGGTCCGGTTATCGGCGAAACAGCTCGGCGAGGCGTACGTCACGTTCGCCGTCACGAGACCGAAATTGATCGGTGGCCCTCGGGCCCATTATCCAGCGAAATAACAGAGACAGCCGGTCATAGCGACCGGCTGTCTTTTGCGTTATACCTCTTCACTGAACAGATACGAGACGACCATCGGGAAACGCTCGCGCCAGGCGAGCTCGTTGTGTACGCCCTCTTCGATTGCCTCGAAGCGTAAGTGATCGACTTTGTCGCGGAGCAAGGCGTAGACGCGCTCGCTCGACTCGAGATACATCTCGTTCGTCGGCCCGTCCTCTGACGGCTGCTCGACTTCTTTACGGCCGACGTCCATATATAGGCGTTCGATACCTGTCAAATCACTCGACTCGATCAACTGCTCGAGTTCGGTCTGGTTGAACCAGAACGCTGACGACAGGGAAGCGACGCGTTGGAAGACATCCGGATAGACGCAAGCGGCATAAATTGAAATGAGGCCGCCCATCGAACTGCCGATCATCCCGGTCTCGTCCGGTTTCGTCCGATATTCGGCGTCAATCATCGGCTTCAGCTCTTGGACGACATATTCGATGTAGGCCGATCCTTGGCCGCCTAACGTCATGTCTCGGCCGTACAACGTTTCTCCGACGAACGGATTTTCCCAAGGGCCGTATTCGTCGAGTCGCATCTCACCCGGTGCGCTATCGATGGCGACGACGATCAAGTCGCGCTTTGAAGCGTCCAAATACTCCCCGACGCGCCAGCTCATATTGTAGCTCGCGTCCGCGTCGTCGAACGCGTTCTGTCCGTCGTGCATATAGAGCACCGAATAGCGTTTGTCCGTCAGCTCGTAGTCGTTCGGCGTATAAATCCGCACCGTCCGCTCGCGCTCGAACGGGGTGATCGTCACTTGTCTCGTCTCAATCATCATAATCCTCCTCTACTGTTCTTCTTCAATATCATACCCAACTTTACGCCCGATTATGACGATACCCAAAAAAACGAGCATATGGTACGATGGGGTTGTTGATTTTTAGACATTCAGAGGGGGTTTCAACATGGTAAACACGACGAAGTTGAAAGTGCAGGACGCGGAATTGTTTGAAGCGATGCAACACGAGCTCGCCCGTCAACGGGAGAACATTGAACTGATCGCCTCGGAGAACTTTGTCTCAGAAGCGGTCATGGAAGCGCAAGGCGGGGTTCTCACGAACAAATACGCCGAAGGTTACCCAGGTCGCCGTTACTACGGTGGTTGTGAGTTCGTCGACGTGGCCGAAAACTTGGCACGCGACCGGGCGAAGGAACTGTTCGGTGCAGAACACGCCAACGTCCAGCCGCATTCGGGTGCGCAAGCGAACATGGCCGTCTACTTCACGGTGCTTGAAGCGGGCGACACGGTGCTCGGCATGAACTTGTCGCACGGTGGCCATTTGACGCACGGAAGTCCGGTCAACTTCTCGGGCGTCCAGTACAACTTCGTCGAGTACGGTGTGGACAAAGACACAGAACACATCGACTATGACGTCGTCGCCGCCCTCGCGAAAGAACATAAACCAAAACTGATCGTCGCCGGAGCGTCAGCATACCCGCGGACGATCGATTTCGCCAAGTTCCGTGAAATCGCCGACAGCGTCGACGCCTATCTCATGGTCGATATGGCCCACATCGCCGGACTCGTCGCGGCCGGACTCCATCCGAACCCGGTCGAGCACGCGCACTTCGTGACGACGACGACGCACAAGACGCTTCGCGGCCCGCGCGGCGGGATGATCCTTTGTAAAGAAGAGTTCGCCAAAGCGATCGACAAGTCGATCTTCCCTGGTATTCAAGGCGGCCCGCTCATGCACGTCATCGCCGCGAAAGCGGTGGCGTTCGGAGAGGCGCTCCAACCTGAGTTTAAAGACTATCAGGCGCAAGTCATCAAAAACGCGCAAGTGCTCGCGCAAGGTTTAGAAGAAGAAGGGCTCCGCATCGTATCGGGCGGTACGGACAACCATCTCCTCCTCGTCGACCTTCGTGGCATCGACATTACCGGTAAAGCGGCCGAGCATGCGCTCGATGCAGCCGGTATCACGGTCAACAAGAACACGATCCCGTTCGACCCGGCATCACCGTTCGTCACGAGCGGGATCCGTCTCGGGACGGCAGCGATGACGACACGCGGTTTGAAAGAAGACGACATGCGTGAAGTCGCCCGTCTGATCGGTCGTGTCCTGACAAACCATGAAGATGAAGCAGTGCTCGCCGAGGCGCACGAAGACGTACGTGCCTTGACGGCGAAATTCTCGCTCTATCCTGAACGAGGCTGACGAATGGACGCACGGACACTAGCAGAACGGGAACTTGCAGAACTGCCGCTCATCGATATGACGGAATGGCTCATCCGAAAAGGAGAGCATGACCCGACGTTCCGTCTCGTCGCGAACGAGTTTGGCGTCGTGATGACCCTCCTTGACCACGGGTATTACGTCGAGGCGAGCGAACGGATTGTGCCGCTTCTCGGGATGAAAGTGCCGGCGGCGTTCCATCGGCTCGGACTCGCCCTCGAAATGAAAGCGAACGGCAAGAAGGCGGCCAAGCGCCGCTTTCGTTCGTTGTCGCCAGCCGTCATGCAGCATGCGGACCTCTCGCCATGGCGTACCGCCTTTAAATGGGATAAGAAGTGGCTCGGACTACCGGCTGTCGTCGCGTTGGCGCTTGTCGCCCTCGCGTTTTGGCCTGAAGCGACTCCACCCGCCGTACCGGTGGCTGAAGACGCGCCACGGGTCGAGACGGTGACCGAGGACGAGGCGCTCGCCAAACGGCTAGAAGAGCTCGAGCAAGAAGTCGCCCGTCTCGAGGAAGCGAACGAGGCGTTGCAGACGGAAGAAACGCCGGTCGAAGAGGAAGCGTCGGCGACACCGACACAGCAAGTCATTCCGCTTGCGGATGTCGAGACGCTCGTCCAAGACAAACGCTATAAAGAGGCGGACGCCCTCCTCGAAGGCACGCCGAAAGCCGGGCAAGAACAGGCCGTCGGTTTCTATCGCCTCCTCGTCGACAACAAGCTCGGAGAAGCGGAAGTTTCGGATTATGCGGCGTACGTCGAAACGTACCCGGAATCGGGCTACAAGACAGACGTCCTGTGGATGAAGGGCATCGCTGAGAAGAAGGCCGGGGACGAAGCGTACCGGACGACGCTCGCCGAAGTCGCCGCGATGGAAGGCACATATTGGGCACCGATTGCGAAATCGGTACTGGAAGATGAATGAGGTTGCGGCCATGCCGCAACCTTTTTCTCATCAAATTCTAATCTGGTTCACCAACGTTTCTCAACCCGCTCCCGTACAGTAAAGAAAAAGAAGTAGGGGGAGAGGCACATGCAACGCAGTACAACAGGTAAATTCGCCCGATTCATGAAAGGCGCTATCATCGGGGCTCTCGCACTCACGTTGATGGCAGCGGGAGTGGCAGGATTTTTGATTTTCACGCTGACCGGGAACGCCTGGCTCGATCAAATCGTTCAATTCGGTACTGACGTGTCGTTCCAAGCGGAGGGAATCGAATCCTCGTTTGAACGCTTCAGCGACTCGATCGAGCTGCGCGTCAAACAGGCGATTCCAGAAGCGGTTCGTCCGTTTTTCGACTGATGAATCCGGGAACAGAATAAGGATGCGTCGGGCGGACTGCTCGGCGCTTTTTTTCAAGAAAGGATGAACTATATGCCGACAATCCTCGTCGTAGAAGACGATGCCAAAATTGCCAGACTGCTTGAACTTGAACTGGTGCACGCCGGTTATCAAGTCGAGGTCACCCACGACGGACGCAGCGGGCTTGAACGAGCGCTCGCCGGGGGCGTCGACTTGATGCTTTTAGACGTGATGCTTCCACAAATGAGCGGGCTCGAGGTCGTCCGTCGGGTGAAGGAAGAACAACCGTTGCTCCCGGTCTTGATGGTGACGGCGCGGGGCGACCGGTACGATAAAGTGAGCGGGCTCGACCTTGGGGCGGATGATTACATCACAAAGCCGTTCGAGATGGAGGAGCTGCTTGCCCGGATCCGTGCGTTTTTGCGGATGCGCCAGCACGTCCATGTCGATGCGACTGAACGTGTTTTGTCCTATGAGGGACTCACGGTCGACGTTAACCGGCATGAGGTGACGTGCGAGGGACAGAAAGTCGAGTTGACTCGTCGTGAATTCGATTTGATCGTCTATTTGCTCGAGCATCCGGAACGCGTGCTCACGCGCGACCAACTCGTCGAGCACGTCTGGGGTTTCGACTATTATGGGGACACGAACGTCGTCGACGTCTACGTGCGTTACTTACGGAAGAAACTCGGAGGTTCTTGGATTCAGACGGTACGAGGCGTCGGCTACATGCTGAAGCGTGGTGAGTGAGTATGAAATTACGGACGAAGATCGCCCTCGCGATGGCCGGGTTCATGCTGTTTTTGCTCATCACGTCGTTCGGGGTCGCCTGGGTCGTCTCGCGTCAGCAAATTGTCGACGCCCGCTATGACGTGCTCCGTCAAGCGCTCAGTCTGCTCGAGGAGGATGAGCGGAACCGTCAGGCCGTGCTGTCACTGCATGAGGACAGTATCGTCCTCGAGCGGCAGAGCAATGGCGATTGGGGCATCATCGGCGGACGAGCGGCAGACGGTTTGAGTTTTCCCATCAATTTTGGAGAGCCGGCACTGATCGATGACTGGTTCGTCATCGCCACGTCGAACGGTCTCGGTTTTGCCTTTCAAGACGCGGCGGTAAGTGAGACGTTACAGACGCTCGCGACGATCTTCCTCATCATTTTCCTGATCGCGGTGGCGATGACGTTCGTCGGCAGTTTATGGATCGTGCGCCAAGGACTCGATCCGCTCCGGCGGCTCGAGATGACGATGGGCCGGATCACGGAGTCGGGGACGCTCGAGACGATTGACGTCGGTCCGAATCAAGATGAGGTGTCGACGCTCGCGACCGGATTCAATCAGATGATTGCCCGTGTCGAAGGGTCGATGGAGCAACAACGCCGTTTCGTCGCGGATGTTTCACATGAACTCAAAACCCCGCTCACCGTCATCGAAGGGTACGCCAAGTTGCTCAGACGTTGGGGTCAACATGACCCCGTCGTACGCGACGAGGCGATCGACCATATTTTGACCGAGTCGAGACAGATGCGGGAGGACTTGATTGAACCGATGCTCGAACTGAGCCGCTTCGCCGCTTTAGAGGACATCGAAGTCGAACAGATCGACTTGAGCGACCTCGCGCTCCAACTCGAGGAACGATTCGAACGGTCGCACGGAAACCACGTCCCGATCGAAGCGGCAGGGAGTTGGACGGGACATCGCGACTCGTTGCAACGATTGATTGTCATCTTCATCGATAACAGCTTGAAGTACGCGACCGACACGAGCGTGACGATGACACCAAATCGGATTGAGGTGCGCGACCATGGGACGACTCTGACCGAGGAGGCGCGTGCGCGGTTGTTCGACCGGTTCTATCGGCTTGATGAAGCGCGCGACCGGAGCGGCAGCGGTCTCGGGCTGGCCATCGCCAAAGAAGTCGCCGATTTGAACGGCTGGAAGGTTGGAAGTTACGCGAACGCGCCGGACGGGAGCGTATTCTTCGTCACGAAATGAGGAAAGTTTCTCAGGCACTCATCATTTTCTAATGAAATCCTCGTGGTGCTCTAACGTCAACGTTCTATGATGAAGGTGTAGAGACGGAACAGCACATGGAACGAGGAGGAAACATCATGAAATTACTTGGGTGGATTTTAGGGGTCGGCCTGGCCGTACTCGCTGTCGCGGGGATCGGGTTGTATGTCGCGAACGACAAGACGGATACGGTCATCATCCCACGCGCCATTGATAGTGCCAATAGTGGAACCGACGACGCGAAAGACGACGCTGCGAAGGAAGCTGCCGCTACTTCCGAATCGAACTCATCTTCAAGTGACGTGCCCGTCCGTTCGGTCGACGATGACGACTATGAACTATACGGGACGCTCGTCAGCTTGTCAGATCAGGACGTGACGATCAGCTTCAGCGGAAAAGAATCGACGTACCCACTTGCGGCACGCCACGAGATCGATGACGACACCCCGAAAGCCGGTGACCGTGTCAAACTCGAGTTCAATCAAAACAATGAAGTGAAAGAAGTCGACCGGGAGAGCGACGACTTCGATATTTACGGTAGTTTCGTCAGCCTCTCAGCTCGAGACGTCGTCATTGAGCGTGACGGGAAGCAAGTGACGTACCCACTCGCCGCGCGCTATGAAGTCGATGATGAGATGCCAACAGCCGGTGATCGCGTCAAACTTGAATTGAACATGCAAGAGCAAGTCAAAGAGATCGAACGTGATGATGACCGTGACAGCGCAGACGATAGCGTTGATAGTGACGACGGTCGTGATGACGACAATTGATGAACGAACGGGTGCCCGCTGGAGGCACCCGTTTTTGATTCGTAATATTTCTGCAAACATAATCGATTCGTATCTTATGATATGATGGAGAGGGAATTTATGTCGATATAACATAATACAGATAACGACGATGTAGGGAGAGGGGAGACGAGTGATGAGACTGAGTTGGACTGCCCTGCTCGCCCTCTGTTACCTCAGCGGCTGCGGGTCAAAAGAAGAAATGAACGCCCTCGCGTTACGCCCGCTCGAAGCATACGCGACGAATCAAGATGAGCAGGTTCGCGTTTTACCGGAAACAGAGAAGCGACTGCTGGCGTATTGTCGACAACAAACGACGGAACGGCTCCCGTCACGCCGGGGCGAGGTGGCTGAAGTGACGTTCCGTCATCCGCTTTATGCAGAGCTCGGTAGCCAGACGATTAAGTATTGGGTGAGCGGCGACGACCGTTATTTGTCTTGTGCGAACAGCCACGAACAAATCGAGCGGACGTTCCAAATCGAACCCGTCCACGAATTCGAATCGCTCGTCTCGAGTGAACTAGTCGAGGTCGACATCGGAGAGACGGTCACGTTTTATCCGGAGCCTGATGTCGCAAAAATTGTCAACTTGTTCCGGATCAATCAAGCGCATGAAACAATCGTCCCGGGATCGACATTCCGCTATCAGACGCCGGACAGCGGTTCGTTGTACGTGACGTATGAGGTGATGCGGAACGGACGGACGCTCGACCGGACGATCGAACCGGGGCTGTTCGTATTCGAGAGCGGGAAGAATGACGGATACGCTTTCCTTACGAAGTTAGCGGATGGTAGGGTCGCGCTACAGATGGGTACGGAATCGTCATGGGCCCGCACCGTTCTTCCGAGCGCCTTCACCGGAAAGTATGTATATACCGATTCGACAACTGATGCGTTCACGCTCGATCATTCAAAACGCCAACTGTTGAAACGAGTCGTGCTTTCTGAACAGCCGATTGAAGACGTAAGCGACGTCACCTCGCTCACATTGTCTAAACAATATGACGCGGTCATCGAAGTGTGGGGCAGTGTCAGACGGCCGATGACCACGAAGCTGATGAGTTCATCCGCTCGTTCGGTGAAGACGAAACTCGCCACGTACGAAACGAATGGGGAGACGTCATATCTCGATGGGCCGAATACGCAAGAGCTGTTCAAACTACTGACGCATGTGACAGGCGGAACCAAGTCAGAAGCAGCCGTCCAACACGGGACACTCTCCTTGTACGAACACTTGCAAGAGCAACATTTCGAGGTTTGGGTCGAGCCTGGGAATCAACGTGTCCACCTCATCGACCTGACGACGAAACAAACGTACGCCATCGACCTGATGCGGCTCGAGGAATTGTTGAATCGATCGATTCGATATAATAGCTGAACTAGATATATTACCCGCTTTATGACAAGATTATGTCATGAAGCGGTTTTTTGTCGTCAAATTGACACTATATTTTGCTGGAAAACTATCCTATAATTTTTTTTGCGAAGGTTCAACATTACATACATGAATCCGATACATCTATAAAACACACAGCACTAACCTTCTCGTCATCAAATTATGAAGAAAAGGGGGAACGGAGAGACACATCTCAATTCAACCATCATTGTCCGTCACCAAGTTTTGTCAGTCATCAGGAGAGGAATAGGTATTGAAATTGAAAAAGTTTATTATGTCTCTAACGGTAGTGTTGTTAATTGTTAGTCTGAACATGTCAAAAACGGGGGCGCAAACGATGAACCCACTCGACGGTGTGAAGAACTATCAAGTGTATTATGGTCACCCGACCGAAACGATCATCAAAGATATGCAAAACTATGATCTCGTCATCATCGAGCCGCTTCATTATACAAAAGCTCAAGTTGAACAGATCAAGTCACGCGGTACGAAAGTACTCGGTTATATTAGTGTCATGGAAGTCGCGACGTGGAACACCGGTCTCATGTCAAAACTTCAGTCAGGTGATTTCTTCACGCGTAACGGACAACGTGTCCACTACCCGGAATGGGATTCTTACTTGACGAACATCGCTTCACCGCACTTCCAAGGGCTCTTGCTCACGGAAATCCAAAACCAAGTCATCGCTAAAGGGATCGATGGCGTGTTCATGGATACGGTCGGCGATATCGACAACGAACATTTGAACAACCCGACCGTGCTCAAGCAGCAACGTGACGGTCTCGTCAACTTCTTGAAAGAAGCGCGTGCCCGTTACGGCAGCATCGCTATGGTCCAAAACTGGGGCTTTGACACACTCGAAACGTCGACAGCACCTTACGTCGATGGCATCATGTGGGAGAGCTTCAACGCTGACACGATCAAAAGCGACGCCTGGTCACAAAACATGATCAAAAAACTTCAAGCAGTCGACACGAAACATTCGGTCAAAACGCTCACGATCTCGACGCGTCAAAGTGCGGAAAGCCACAAACTTGCCGCTGACTCGAAGTTTATCCACTTCCACGAAGCAGACGCTTACGTGAACTGGAACGCAGGTCTTGTGACACGGACGAAAGACACTGCACCAACTCCGGCACCTGTCGTAGTAGCACCGACGACAGAGACGTCAACAGCAACAAAACCGGAAGCGACGAAGCCAGCGACGGAAACGTCGACTGCGCCAAAACCGGAAGCGACGAAGCCAGTAACGGAAACGTCGACTGCGCCAAAACCGGAAGCGACGAAGCCAGTAACGGAAACGTCAACAGCAACAAAACCGGAAGCGACGGAAACGTCGACTGCGCCAAAACCGGAAGCGACGAAGCCAGCGACAGAAACGTCGACTGCGCCAAAACCGGAAGCGACGAAGCCAGTAACGGAAACGTCGACTGCGCCAAAACCGACGACAGCGCCGACGAAGCCTGCTACATCGACGAGCACGACAACGAAACCAGTCGAGCAAAAAGATTCGAAGCAAGCTGAGCCAAAGCAGAAAACAAAAAAAGAACTGAAAAAAGAGAAAAAGAAAGCGAAGAAGCACGCGAAAAAACATGCTGCTAAGCATGCCAAGTTCGTAAAGCACGAAAAAGCTAAAGGCAACATGTGTGCAAAAGTAAAGCACAAGACAGCCGGCTTTTTGAACTTCTTCAAATTCTAATCTAGAAGGCAGATCAACCCCAAGGTGTCAAACTGGCCCTTGGGGTTTCGTCTGACCTCTTCAAAAACGGAAGTTGACCCTACCTTTCTAAGAGAAGTTGGGGTACAATGCTCGAGAGAGATTTAGAGAGGAGTGAAGCAAAATGGGAAAAGTACACGTTTATGATCACCCATTGATTCAGCACAAGATGACGATTATGCGCAAAGTAGAGACGGGGACGAAGCAGTTCCGTGAACTCGTAGAAGAGGTTTCTTCACTCATGGCATATGAAATTACACGCGACCTTCCGCTTACTGATGTGGAGATTGAGACACCGGTCTCGGTATCGACACAAAAGATGATTGCCGGCAAGAAATTGGGAATCGTCCCAATTTTACGGGCAGGCCTCGGCATGGTGGATGGCTTCCTCAAAATGATGCCGAACGTCAAAGTCGGTCACATCGGTCTTTACCGTGACCCGGAGACGCTCGAGCCGCACGAATACTATCTCAAGTTGCCGACAGATATTACCGAGCGTGACTTCATCGTCGTCGACCCGATGCTTGCGACCGGCGGATCTGCAGCTGATGCCATCGCAGCCCTCAAAAAACACGGCGCGAAGTCGATCAAACTCGCTTGTCTCTGCGCAGCACCAGAAGGCGTCGAACGCGTTCAAGCCGAGCACCCAGACGTTGAAATCTATCTCGCCGCACTCGACGAGAAGTTGAACGAACATGGCTACATCGTGCCAGGACTCGGTGATGCAGGTGACCGTTTGTTCGGAACAAAATAAGCAAGACGGAAGGAGGTTCCAGTCGGATCCTCCTTTTTTGTGCGCTCAATCTGTCAAAACCGATCCAAAATAGTTGAGAAAATCGAAGCAACAGCCGATAGTGAAGACAGAAGTGAATGTCATCTGTTGAAATGAGGAAGAGAACGACCATGAGGCCTAAACTGTCACTTTTGCAAGCCTACCTGTTGATTGCGTTATTAGCGCTGTTTTTGACGAGTCTATGGAGCTACAGCGCTTTCCAAAATATCGAGCGGCAGAACGAGCGTATCGTCGAAGAGGCGATCCCGATCGCGAACGCGGCGTCTGAACTGTTCGCGCTCCTGCTCGATCAAGAGTTATCGGTCCGTGGCTATACATATAATCAAGATATGTTGTCGCTCCGACAATATAATGAGACGAAGTATGCTCTTGCTGAGACGATTCAAGTCATCCACGAGCTTGACCACCGCCATCCGATTATGCAGGAAATCATTCAAGGAGAGGCGCTTCCGCTCATTAATGAGATGGAGATATTTTATGAGTCACAGCTTGACCTCGTCGGTGCGGGTAAAATTGTGGAAGCGAATTCGCGGCGCTATAGCGGGATCGATTACATCAATCAATTCCGAGACGTTGACGCCGACATCCGGGAAGACATCGACAAGATCATTCAAGAGGCGTCACAGCGAAGTGTCAGTGCCTCAAATTCGGCTACGTGGGTGATTGTCATCGTCGTCGCGATCGCCATCCTCTTGTTGCTCGCATTCGTGCACACGTTTCGGCTCGAGCGCAGCAAGCAGGCGCTGATTTATCGGTCGCTTCATGACGCCTTGACCGGCGTTTGGAATCGTCGTGCCTTCGATGAAAAGCTCGAGCGGCTTTGGGATGAGGCGGAAGAATCAGGTACGGACGTCGCGCTCCTCCTGCTCGACATCGATGCGTTCAAACTGTATAACGATACGTACGGTCATTTGGCGGGAGACGCCTGTCTCGAACGGGTCGCACACGCCGTGGATAAAGCGGTCGGGGAAAATGGGATGGTCGCCCGCTATGGCGGCGAGGAGTTCGCGGTGTTACTTCGGCCACACCATGCCCGTCAGTCAAAAGAAGTCGCGGAGCGGATTCGCCAAGCGGTTCTTAAGCTGAACATTCTGCACGAAGCGTATCAGCCGCTTCGTAAAGTGAGCGTCAGCATCGGCGTCGCAGAACACATCCCGGGACTGGACGTCGAGAAGTCTGATTTGATCGAGGCGGCTGACCGAGCGCTCTATCAGGCGAAGCAAAGCGGGCGCAACCGCGTTTCGATGGGGAAAGCGATGTAGGCCGTTCGATTCGAGGCGTCGAAAACGACGGAAGTGATCACCAAACGGACAGACAAAATCCCGCCCTTTTCGAGGGGCGGGATTTCTGTCTTTATTCTTCGATTAAACCTTCAGAGACGAGGAAATCACGAGCCACTTTCTCAGGACGTTGTTTTTCGACGTCGGCGAGGTAGTTCAACTCTTGCATGGTTTCATCCGTGATTTTTCCACTGAGTAAGTTCAATACGGTGGCGAGCTCAGGATGTTCTGTGAGCGTTTCTTCACTGACGATTGGTACGGCGTAGTAAGGCGGGAAAAACTTTTTATCGTCTTCAAGGACGACAAGTTCAAATCGCTTTAATAAACCGTCAGTCGAGAAGCTGTCGATGGCGTCACTCTCATCGTTCATAAGTGCCGTATAACGAAGTCCGCCATCAACGGGCTTCACGTCTTGGAAATTAAACGGATAAGCTTCTTTTAACCCGAGATAGCCGTCTTCCCGGTTCGAGAATTCGATCGTGGGACCGAAGATGAGCTCGTCACTCACTGCGGCGAGATCAGACACGGTAGTTAGATTATACTTGTCTACAGCTTCTTGTTTGACGGCGATAGCATACGTATTGTTGAAGCCGATTGGGTCGAGCGTACGAATGTCAAAACGTTCCTGGACCTGCGACTGGACTTTTTCGTAGACGACTTCTGGATCGTTCTCGACTTCTTGTTTTAAGACATCGACGTAGAGCGTGCCCGTGTACTCGATATACGTGTCAATCTCGCCGGTACGAAGCGCATTAAACGCAACTTGTGTGCCACCGAGATTGAGTTGACGTTTCACTTCGAGGTCGGTTTTGTCTTCGATTAAATCGGCGACCATATTGCCGAGAATTAGCTGTTCAGTATAGTTTTTCGAGCCGACGACAATCGTATCGTCTTCACGGGTGAAGGCGAAGATCGAAACGGCGAGAAGCACGATGAACGTTGTCGCAATTATGATGAGCGGTTTGTTCACGTTCTTTGCGGAACGATGCTTTTTTTTCTTCACGCGGCCGTCTGCAAGAACGATTCCGTTCGGGGCGACTTTATACTCAATACGACTGACGATGAAGTCGATCAAGAGCGCAAGTAGGCCGGCCGGAATCGCACCTGCTAGAATCTGGTTGTTGTCGACTGTCTGGATGCCTGCAAAGACAAGATACCCTAGACCGCCGGCTCCGACGAATGCCGAGATTGTCATGAGACCGACGGCTGTAACCGCTGAAATCCGAATCCCGGCCATGATGATCGGGAGTGCGAGCGGAAGTTGAATCTTGCTTAGGATTTGACGGTCAGTGAGACCGATTCCTTTAGCGGACTCGAGCGTGTCACCTGGAATACTCGACAAACCCGTGTACGTGTTCTTCACAATCGGGAGAAGTGAGTACAAGACGACCATGATGATGGCCGGGGTAGACCCGATCCCGATAAACGGAATGAGAAAACCGAGCAGGGCGAGACTCGGTACAGCCTGGACGACACTCGTCAGACCGAGAACCGGTTTAGCGAATCGCGGCATCCGTAAAATTAGAATACCGAGCGGTACGCCAATGATTACCGCAAGCGAGACGGCGAAGACGGTCAGTTGTAAGTGCTCAAAGAGCAATGTACCGATTTGGTCGGTGTTGCTCGCAAAGTAATTTAAAAATGATTGGATTGTATTCATAGCGTTTCCTCCTCTTGCATGAATTGCTCACTGAGGACGGAAAGCAAACTGCTGCGTGTGATGAGTCCATTTAGCGTCGCCCCGGTGACGACCGGAAGATAGCCTTGATCACTCGTGTTCATAACATCTAAAATGTCGAGCAATGAATCTTCGCTTGAGACGAAAGCATAGTTCACGTTCATGACTTCCTCGAGTCGTTTTGTCTTATCTTGGATCCCGTGGACGTCTTTCAATTTAATGAGACCTTGTAGAACCTGCTCCCGGTCTGTGATAAGCAAACTGTCGACTTTGCGTGAGCGCATGATTTCAATCGCCTGCAAGACAGTGCGTTTCCCGCTGATTGAGACTGGGTCGGTGATCATGATGTCTTTCGCTTTGATGAATTCAGGGCTGTTCCAAATCCGGTTTTTGCCAATGAATGATTCGACGTACGCATCTTTTGGATTACGAAGAATCTGTTCCGGTGTATCGAACTGGACGATTTCCCCGTCGCGCATGATACAAATACGATCAGCTAATTTGATCGCCTCATCCATATCGTGGGTGACGAACACAATCGTTTTCTTGACTTCCTCTTGCAGGTTGAACAGCTCTTCTTGGAGATCGCTACGTGTTACGGGGTCGAGGGCACTGAACGGCTCGTCCATCAAGATGACCTTGGGATCGTTCATGAGGGCGCGGACGAAGCCGATGCGTTGTTGCTGACCACCGCTCAATTCACTCGGATAGCGATCGATGAACTGCTCGGGTTCGAGGCCGACCATTCGAAGCAGTTGCTCGGTTCGAGCGTCCATATCCTGTTCAGCTTGTCCTTCGAGGCTGGCAATCAGCTGGATATTCTCACGAATCGTCATATGCGGGAATAGGCCCGTCTGTTGAATGACGTAGCCCATTTGGCGTCGTAGTTGAATCGGATCCATTTTCCGTGTGTCTTGACCGTCGACGATAATGGTTCCTTCCGTCGGCTCGACCAAGCGGTTAATCATTTTAAGCGACGTCGTTTTACCACAGCCGGAGGGGCCGATAAAGACGACGAGCTCTCCTTTGTTAATGGTGAGATTCATTTCCTTCAACACTGTTGTGTTTTTGAAGGACTTCATCACGTTTTTAAACTCAATCATGCATTCACCCTTTTCAATAATTATTTTTACATAACCTTATTTCCCCATTGTTGAAAGATTTTAAACGTTATTTCCAGAGAAAGTGTTTAACATTTTGTGAAACAGGGGAATATCCCTTGCGATTTAAACGGTGTTAAGAGCCAATCATAACACTTATAATGCGGGCGTCGGTTTATAAGTCGCGAAATTGATACATTTATTGATGGCACTTATATCTTGAACGTAGCCATTCCAACTGGTGCTAGCGTTGGGTTTTCAGCCGATGCGTGCTTGGGAATGGCGATGTGAGATTCATCACTGCAAAATTGTCGGAATCGCTCGACACGGCAAAAAGATAATCGGTATACTGATACAGGATAATGAAAACGATTTCAATACGAAATCAGCGTCCGTTTTAAAACCTTTTGTGAACGTGGGGCGGTTTACGTTGTATTTTCCAATACGCGGATGTATAACTGAACTATTCCTCATCTGATTCGGTTTGTGAAATATTACAAAGTCAACATTTTTATTTCACTGTTTTTTCACACTTATTTAAAATTTAGTGATTTTAATTTAGTTTGTGAAGTGCGTAAAAGCCTTGATATGACTCGGTTTAAAGCGCTTTTATAATTGTGAAATCAATTGACTTCTTATGCTATTTCCAGTACTCTGAACTTGTGTGACTTTTGATAGTCATGCGAGTGTAAATCGAAGAAGATGAAGTGCTGGCTGCCAGTTAGAAAGGGGGACTAGGATGACGAAAAAAGACAATCGTTACCTATCCTACGCCACGCTCGCCTCACAAATCTCGACCGCGCTCGCCGGACCGATCGTCATCGGTTATCTCGTCGGCCAATATGGAGCGAGACGTGAATTTTGGGGCACGTTTGGTTGGAATGTGTCGGTGTTTCTCGGAATGTTTATCGGGATCACCGCGCTCGTACTCACCCTTCGGAGTTTAATGACAGGAGAGGACGAATGAAGCTAGAACAAACGGAACTACAACAAGTGCAAGCAGACAGAAAAGCACAGCAAGAGTTGATGAAACGCTATACGAAGTGGTTTGTCGGATGGTTCGCCATTCTCCTCGTCGGAGCGCTCATCGTCCCTGTGTACAAACCGGTATTTCTCGGCTTGTTCCTGGGTGGGGTCGCCAGTCTGATCATTCTACATATGCAGAATCGCAGCGTCATTCGGATGTTTGACGTGATCGAACATGGGCGACGCCCGAAATCGCACGGGACTGTTTCAAGAATGGCAGTCGGTGCGTTAGCCGTGATAGTCGGTCTCTTCTATGAGGATCGAGTATCGCTGATTGCAGTGGTAACTGGTCTAATCGCCGGCCACATCATACAATTTGGCGAGTTCACACTTGCCCAGCTCAGCAGGAAAAGAGGTGAATACTAATGGGTCATGAGTTTCCCACATATTCTCTACAACTTGGAGACTATACGTTATATGGGAGCTGGACGAACGTCATTACGGTGCTAATCGCATCACTGCTCGTCTTTGCGTTCGCCGTTTGGGGAACACGACGCTTGGCCATGAAGCCGACAGGTAAGCAGAACTTGATGGAATTCTTCGCGGAATTCGTACGCGGGATTATCTCGAGTGCGATGGATTGGAAGACAGGAGGCCGCTTTATCGGGTTTGGGATGACGTTGATTTTGTTCATTCTGATTTCGAACTTGATGGGTCTGCCGTTCAACGTCATTTCCGGTCACTATCTATGGTTCAACTCACCGACGGCCGATCCTTACGTCACATTGGCATTGTCGACACTCGTCGTTGCAATGTCACACTATTACGGCGTGAAGCTACACGGTTTCAAGCACTATTCGGCGGAATTCGTGAAGCCGGTCTGGTTCTTATTGCCGATCAAGCTCATCGAGGAGTTCGCGAACACCTTGACGCTCGGTCTGCGTCTTTACGGTAACATCTTTGCCGGTGAAATCATGATTACCATCATCTTGGGACTCGCAATTACCGCACAAGGGGCACTTAACCCGCTTGGTGCTGTGTTCGCAATCCTGCCGATGATTTTATGGCAAGGTTTCTCAATCTTTATCGGGGTTATCCAATCCTACATTTTCCTGACGCTTGCAATGGTGTACATCGGGCATAAAGCTTCAGCCGAGCATTGATTCGGATAAGTTGGCCTCGCCAAAGCGTTGAACAAAAAAACTATTTACTTAACTTTTAGGAGGAACATACACAATGGAACAAATGAATCTTCTCGCAACAGCAATCGTTATCGGTCTCGGAGCACTCGCGGCTGGTATCGGTAACGGTCTCATCGTATACGGAACAGTACAAGGACAAGCACGTCAGCCAGAACTTAAAAACGAACTTCGTCAAACGATGTTCATCGGTATCGGTTTGGTTGAGGCCCTCCCGATCATCGGTGTGGCTGTCGGTTTCCTTCTCCTCAACTCTTGATTACGAGTTAACGAGAACAACAAACGAGGGAGCAAGCCTCCCTCACTTATTTAGTCAAGAGGAGGGTATGCATGGATACGATGATGATTGCAGCTGGTGCCGGTGGCGAAGGCCTCCGCATCCTGGATATGATCTTTACACTTTTCACATTCCTCGTACTCTTGGCCCTGTTGAAGAAATTTGCTTGGGGACCACTCCTTGGAATGATGAGACAGCGTGAAGAGTATGTAGCGAACGAAATCGAGCTTGCTGAAAAGAGCCGCAAAGACGCGGAGACATATGTCGTCGAACAACGTGACGCATTAAGCGCCGCACGTACAGAATCAAAAGAGATGCTTGACTCAAGCCGTCGTCAAGCAGAAGCCGAACAAGCACGCTTGGTGGAGCAGGCGCGTTTGGAAGCCGAAAAAATCAAGATCGAGGCTGGAAAAGCGATCGAGCGTGAGCGCGAGCTCGCGAAACAGTCGCTTCAAACCGAAGTCGTCACACAGGCGCTCTCGGCAGCACGCCACGTCCTTCAGTCAGACCTTAAGGGCGACGAAGTGAAACAACGTGCCCTCGTCACAGACTTCCTGTCTAAAGCGAAAGGTGCTAACTGATGAACACATCGTTAGCAAAACGCTATGCCAAAGCGCTCTTCGACTTAGCGCGGGAACAAGGCACGCTCGACCAAGTCGAAGCGGAAGTGCGTCTGCTCGATGAAGTGCTCCACGCGACGCCTGAATTGATGGACATTTTAACGAATCCAGCAGTCAGCGACAGCGAGCTTGTACAGCTTTTAACACACAGCTTTGGTGATATGACAGATATCGTGCTTAACACACTTCTCGTCATGGTCGAGAACGACCGTGCGAGCGAAGTTCGCGGGCTGCCGCGTTACGTCTTAGATTACATCAACGACTTCCGCGGCATCGCTGAAGGGTTCGTCACAAGTGCTTACCCGTTGTCGGCAGCAGAGTTGAAAGAAGTCGAACTCGTCTTCGGTCAGAAGATGAACAAGACGCTTCAATTGAAGAACGTCGTCGATGAACAGGTTATCGGTGGACTTCGTGTCCAGATCGGTTATACGACGTATGATGACACAATCGAAACTAAACTAACACGCCTTGAGCGTGAATTGTTGAATGCGTAAGAAATAGGGGTGAATTCAATGACGATCAAAGCTGAAGAAATCAGCGCCCTGCTAAAAGAGCGAATCGCTTCGTACGGTTCTGAAATCGAAGTTAGTGAGACAGGTACAGTCATTCAAGTAGGTGACGGTATCGCTCGTGCATTCGGACTCGATAACGTTATGGCAGGAGAACTCGTAGAGTTCTCAAACGGCATAATGGGCTTGGCGCAAAACTTAGAAGAAGGCAACGTCGGGATTATCATCCTCGGCGACTACAAAGGTATCAAAGAAGGCGACTCGGTTAAACGTACGGGCCGCATCATGGAAGTACCAGTCGGTGATGCGCTCCTCGGACGCGTCGTCAACCCGCTCGGACAACCAATCGACGGTCTTGGACCGATCGTGACGGACACATACAACCCGATCGAACGTAAAGCTTACGGCGTTATGGCCCGTAAGTCAGTTCACGAACCGCTCCAAACTGGGATCAAGGCGATTGACGCCCTCGTACCAATCGGTCGCGGTCAGCGTGAGCTCATCATCGGTGACCGTCAAACTGGTAAGACATCGGTCGCAATCGATGCGATCATCAACCAAAAAGAAGAAAACATGGTTTGTATCTACGTCGCAATCGGTCAGAAAGAATCAACTGTCCGTGGCGTAGTTGAGACGCTCCGTAAAAATGGTGCCCTCGATTACACAATCATCGTTTCGGCTTCGGCTTCACAGCCAGCCCCACTTCTTTACCTCGCGCCGTTTGCAGGGGTATCGATGGGTGAGTACTTCATGGACCGCGGACGACACGTCCTCGTCGTGTATGATGATCTCTCGAAACAAGCGGCAGCTTATCGTGAGCTCTCGCTGCTTCTCCGTCGTCCTCCAGGCCGCGAAGCCTACCCAGGTGACGTCTTCTACCTCCACTCACGCCTTCTTGAGCGTGCGGCGAAGTTGAACGACGAACTCGGTGGCGGCTCACTGACAGCTCTTCCGTTCATCGAGACACAAGCGTCGGATATCTCGGCTTACATCCCGACGAACGTTATCTCGATCACAGACGGTCAAATCTTCCTTCAGTCGGACCTCTTCTTCTCAGGGGTACGTCCCGCGATCAACGCCGGTCTCTCGGTATCGCGTGTAGGTGGTGCGGCTCAAGTGAAAGCGATGAAGAAAGTTGCCGGTACGCTCCGTCTTGACCTCGCGTCATACCGTGAGCTCGAGGCGTTCGCCCAGTTCGGGTCAGACCTCGACAAAGCGACACAAGCGAAGTTGAACCGTGGACAACGGACGGTTGAAGTCTTGAAGCAAGAATTGAACGCACCGCTCTCGGTCGACAAGCAAGTGTTCATCATCTACGCCCTCACGAAAGGTCATCTCGATGACGTCCCAGTCGAAGACATCCGTCGTTTCGAAAAAGACATGAACGCATGGCTCGACCAAAACCGTGCGGACCTCTGCCGTGAAATCCGTCAAACAGGAAACCTTCCTGCTGACGAGGCGATGGTCGATGCAATTGCGGAATTCAAAAAGACGTTCTCGCCATCGGTTTAATCCGGTGACGAGCGTCTATTAAGGTGGTGAATCGAAATGGCATCATTACGTGAGATCCAGATGCGGATCACCTCGACCCAAAGCACGAAGCAAATCACGAAAGCGATGAACATGGTGTCGGCCTCGAAATTGAACCGCGCTCAAGGGAGCAACGCCAACTTCAAGCCGTACATGACCAAGTTGCAAGAAGTCATCTCGTCGATTGCCGGCGGTACTTCAGGCGCAACACACCCGATGCTTCAAGTCCGTCCTGTCAAACGGACCGGCTACATCGTCATCACGTCGGACCGCGGACTTGCTGGTGGATACAACGCCAGCGTCCTTCGCGACGTGTACCGCGAGTTGAAAGCCAAACACGATTCGACAGACGAGTACCGTCTGTACGTGATCGGGAAGGTCGGCGTTCAGTTCTTCAAGACACGTAACATTCCGGTGTACAGTGCGATGACAGGACTTAACGACCAGCCAACATTCATTGAAGTCGCGGAGATCGTCAAACAGACGGTCGGCGCGTTCAGTGAAGGCGAGATCGATGAATTGAAGCTCTGCTTCAACTCGTTCATCTCTGTCATCAGCCAAGAAGTGAAGATGGATCGACTGCTTCCGCTTGGGAATATCGAACAGACCGCATCTAATGTGATGTATGAATACGAACCAGAAGAAGAAACGATCTTAGCAGCGCTCCTCCCGCGTTACGCGGAAGGGCTCATCTACGGCGCGCTTCTCGATGCGAAAGTATCGGAGCACGCGGCTCGGATGACGGCGATGGCGAACGCGACAGACAATGCGGATGATCTCATCCGCGGACTCAAGCTCAAGTTCAACCGCGCGCGCCAAGCGGCGATCACACAAGAAATCACAGAGATTGTCGGAGGTGCGGCTGCGCTTGAATAAGCGCACGCCCTCTAGATTGTAGGAGGCTAACACGATGAACGAATACGGCATGAAAGGCCGCGTAGTCGCAGTCATGGGCCCAGTTATCGACGTTAAGTTCGAGGACCACTTACCGAACATCTACAACGCCCTCAAAGTCACGTACGTGGCAGAGACGGCGCAAGATGTCAGTGTCGACTTGACGCTCGAGGTGGCGATTCACCTTGGGGATGACACGGTCCGTACGATTGCGATGGACTCAACGGACGGCGTTCGCCGCGGCATGGAAGTACTTGACTTAGGTTCACCGATTTCAGTACCAGTCGGAGAAGAGACGCTCGGTCGTGTCTTCAACGTACTTGGTAACCCAATCGACGATAAAGAATTTTCACCGACTGCACGTCGGGCACCGATTCACCGTCTCGCACCTACGTTCGATGAATTGTCGACAAATGTTGAGATCTTGGAAACAGGGATCAAAGTCGTCGACCTTCTCGCACCGTACATCAAAGGTGGTAAAATCGGCCTCTTCGGTGGTGCCGGTGTAGGTAAGACCGTCCTCATCCAGGAACTCATCAACAACATCGCGCAAGAGCACAGCGGGATTTCTGTATTCGCAGGAGTCGGTGAGCGTACGCGTGAAGGAAATGACTTGTTCCACGAGATGACGGAATCAGGCGTTATCAAGCAGACGGCGATGGTATTCGGTCAGATGAACGAGCCGCCGGGCGCGCGTCTACGCGTTGCCTTGACGGGTCTCACGATGGCAGAATACTTCCGCGATGAGCAAGGACAAGACGTTCTTCTCTTCGTCGATAACATCTTCCGTTTCACACAGGCAGGTTCTGAAGTATCGGCCCTTCTCGGTCGGATGCCATCTGCCGTAGGTTACCAGCCGACACTCGCGACGGAAATGGGTATGCTTCAAGAGCGGATCACGTCGACAGCTAAAGGATCGGTCACATCGATCCAAGCGGTTTACGTACCAGCCGATGACTATACTGACCCGGCTCCAGCGACAACGTTCGCCCACCTTGATGCAACGACCAACCTTGAGCGTCGTCTCTCGGAGATGGGGATCTACCCAGCCGTTGACCCGCTCGCATCGACTTCACGTGCTCTCTCGCCTGACATCGTCGGACCTGAGCACTATGAAATCGCGCGTAACGTCCAGCAGACGCTTCAGCGTTACAAAGAGCTTCAAGATATCATCGCGATCCTCGGTATGGACGAGTTGTCTGAAGACGATAAGCTCACGGTTCACCGTGCCCGTCGGATTCAGTTCTTCTTGTCACAAAACTTCCACGTGGCTGAGCAGTTCACTGGCCAACAAGGTTCGTACGTACCAGTTAAAGAGACAGTCCGTGGCTTCAAAGAGATCCTCGATGGTAAACACGATGATCTTCCAGAAGACGCATTCCGTCTCGTTGGTCCAATCGAAGACGTCATCGAAAAAGCGAAGACGTTGGTCTAAGACCTACACGGAAGGGGGAAACTAGACGATGAATACTCTTCACGTCAACGTCGTCACCCCGGATGGTGCAGCCTACGAGGGCGAGGCACGAATGGTCGTCGCCAAATCGGTGACAGGTGAACTCGGTATCTTGCCGAAACACATCCCGATGGTGACGCCACTCGACGTCTCGGTCCTTAAACTGCGCCACGAAGATGGTGGACGCACGCTGATCGCACTCAGCGGCGGTTTCATGGAAGTTCGTCCCGATATGGTGACGATCTTAGCTGAAACGGCCGAAATGGCGGATAAGATTGACTACGACCGCGCCTCTGCGGCGAAATTCCGCGCCGAACGTCGCCTTCAAGATTCGAAGATTTCGGATACTGAATTCCGACGTGCGGAGCTGGCGCTCAAGAAAGCTGTCAACCGCTTGAGCATTCGCGATATTAAAGAATGATGAGCATCCTCTCTCACGTTTAAGTGAGGGCACTGAAAAACTTCAAATAATTTTGAGCAGAGGAGCGTCATCCCGGATGGGATGGCGCTCCTCTGCTTTCATTGCCCTTCAAGCCGCCCTGTCCGGCACGCCGCTTTCCTGGGGGCGGTCAGCGAGCCGCATCGCGACGATGTCGCTGCTGGGTCTCGCCTTGCCCGCTGTTCCCCCGGGAGTCGGCGTGCCCTCGGGGCGACGCTGT